>CAYTWY010000007.1:0-36250 GCA_964440925.1 uncultured Propionivibrio sp.
ACGCCAAGCCAGAGACCATTTGACGGCTTAGATCCGCGGCCTCCCGAGGTTGTCTGCTTATAGGCCAAGAACCGGCAGAAAGCGGACACGGTCTCAATGGCCGCATTGGCCGATGAGCTGAAGTAGAACGGCCGGCAGTTACCTGGCAGCACTATTGCAAGAGGAAATCCCAGTATCCAAAAAGCGAATCCATAGATGAGCGACTGCGCTTTGGTTTCATGGAAAATCTTGTTGTTGCAGTACAACAAAATCTGATTTCTAGTTGTTTTATGACCAGATCAGAGATGGAAATATGTAGAAAATGAGTTTGAAAAATTCTGGCCGAGCAATTTTTGAGGTGCAATTGACTAAAAAAGCGCAGAAGATCAGTTGATAGTAGGTGTGGCGTTTCAGTAAAAATAACTGACCGAAGGCCAGAAATTTGTTTGGGTATTGTTTGGGTATAAGGAGGATTTGCCCATAAAAGCAAAAGGCCAATTCCGAAGAATTGGCCTAAGTACTTGAATATATTGGTCGGGGCGGCGGGATTCGAACTCGCGACCCCTTGCACCCCATGCAAGTGCGCTACCAGGCTGCGCTACGCCCCGACGAGCGCAAAATTATAACCGATATCGGGCCGTGTGTGGCTCAGTTTCTGAGTGTTTCAGCAATATTTAATAATTCTTTGCGCAATTGTTCCGGAGTCAGAGTAGACGGCTTGTCGTTTTCCGCAAAATCGTCCAGTCGATTGCGTGCGCCACTGATGGTAAAACCCTGGCTGTAGAGCAGTTCGCGGATACGACGCACCAGCAGGACTTCGTGGTGTTGGTAGTAGCGTCGGTTGCCGCGTCGTTTTACCGGCTTGAGTTGAGTAAATTCCTGTTCCCAGTAACGCAGAACGTGCGGCTTCACCCCACAAAGTTCGCTGACTTCGCCGATGGTGAAGTAGCGTTTTGCCGGTATGGGAGGGAGGGGCTCCTTGCTTGTTTCTTTAGGACTGGTTTCCATGATAGGAAAGCTCCACCTCGCCCTTCAATTTTTGACTGGCATGGAAGGTCACCACGCGGCGTGCGGTAATCGGAATTTCCTCGCCGGTCTTTGGGTTGCGTCCCGGACGCTGGGGCTTGTCGCGCAGCTGGAAATTACCGAATCCGGAAAGTTTTACGCCATCTATGCGCTCGAGCGAATTGCGGATTTCCTCAAAGAAGGCCTCCACCATGTCCTTGGCCTCACGCTTGTTGAGACCAACCTTTTCAAACAGTAAATCAGCGAGTTCTGCCTTGGTAAGCGTCATTTTTATTCCTGTGTCAGACGCGAAGCTGTGCACCGAACGACTGGCGCAGGAAAGCGATCAGCTGCTGCACAACTTCATCGACTTCCGCGTCTTGCAAAGTCCTTTGAGTATCTTGCATAACTATACGAAATGCAAGACTTTTCTTGCCCGGCTCAATCCCTTTGCCGGTGTAAACGTCGAACAGCCGGATTTCCTGAACGATGCCCGGTTGAGTGCTTCTGAGTTGATCGAGAAGCGTCTGCAATTCGAGTTCCTGATCCACCACGACGGCAAGGTCACGGATGACCGACGGCTGCCGGGAAATTTCGGAATATTGCGGAAGTCTGGCCGTCTTCAGGATGTCCAGATCGAGTTCGAAGACGATGGGAGCCGACGGCAGGTCGTACTTCAGGAGCCATTCTGGGTGAAGTTCGCCAATGAAACCAATGCTTCGTCCGTCAGCTACCACGCGTGCACTGCGTCCGGGATGCAGGGCTGGGTGCTGGTTTTTTTCAAACCGCGCCGAGCACGGCGCGAGGAGCAGTTCGACCTCGCCCTTGATGTCGTAAAAATCGGGAGTCCGCGTTGCTTCGCCCCATTGCTCGGGAAGCGCGCTGCCATAAGCCAGACCCGCAATTTTCCACGGCTGGCGAAAGCCTGCTACGGGCGATCCGCCCGGATCACGGAAGAAACAACGTCCGGTCTCGAAAAGACGGACACGGTTTTGCTTGCGTTTCAGATTGGTAACGACGTTGGCAACCAAGCCGCTGATCAGTGTCGAACGCATGACGCTCATCTGGCTGGCAATCGGGTTGGCCAATCGAATGGGGCTCGCATTGGCGGCGAAATCCCTTTCCCATGCCTCTTCGACAAAAGCGAAATTGACGACTTCCTGAAAGCCGCGATCGGCAAGAACCTGACGAATCCGGAACAGGGGGCGCTCGTCTTCGCTTTGCGGCAGCATCGACATCATGGCGCGAGGTGCCAGTGCCGGGATGTTCTCATAACCGTGCAGACGTGCAATCTCTTCGATCAGATCCACTTCGATTTCGATATCGAACCGGTAACTCGGCGGAGTAACGATAAAATCGTCTCCTTCCCGCACATAAGCGAAATTCTGGCGGGAGAAGAAACCCTCGATCCGTTCTGCGGACAAAGGAATGCCAAGAACCTTGGTAACTCGTTCGAGGCGCAGGCGTACCGGGTTACGCACGGGAAGATGTGAGGCAACGGCCTGGCAAACCGGACCGGCCGCTCCTCCGCAAATATCGAGAATAAGCTGGCTGGCGCGCTCAAGGGCGCGCTGTACCGCACCAAAATCAACGCCGCGTTCAAAACGATGCGAAGCATCCGAGCCAAAACCGTAACGGCGGGCTCGGCCGGCAATCGCCTTGGGCGCGAAGAAGGCCGCTTCGAGGAACATTTCCGTCGTTTCCAGCGTAATGCCGCTATCCTCGCCGCCCATGATTCCGGCCATGGCCAGCGGGCGAGTGTCATCGCTGATCAGCAGCACGTCATCCTGCAGTTCCAGCACTTGCTCGTTGAGCAGCTGTATTTTTTCTCCGGCATGCGCCATGCGGGCATGAATGGTGCCTTCGAGCTGCGTATTGTCAAATGCATGCAGGGGTTGCCCCAGTTCGAGCATGACATAGTTGGTGATGTCGACAAGTGCTGAAATGGAACGGATGCCGCTGCGTTCAAGGCGCCGTTTCATCCACTCTGGCGTCAACGCCCGGGCGTTGACGCCGTGAATGACCCGTCCGCAATACAGCGGGCAGGCCTCGGGAGCCTCAAGGACGATCGACCGGCGGCAGTCAACGCCTGTTGCCACCTCGGAAATCACCGGAAAATGCACTGGCGTGCCGGTCAATGCCGAGACTTCGCGCGCAATGCCGAGGAGCGACAGACAGTCGGCGCGATTAGGCGTCAGTTTCAGGGTGAGCAGCCGATCATCGAGATCGAGATATCGCCGGATATCTTGTCCGACCGGCGCATCCTCTGGCAGAACGAGCAAACCGGAAGCCTCTTCGCTGATGCCCAACTCCTTGGCCGAGCAGAGCATACCGCCGGATTCGATGCCCCGTACCTTGGCCACCTTGATCTTGAAGTCGCCGGGCAGGCTGGCGCCGGGTAGGGCGCAAGGCACCTTGATTCCGGCAACGACATTCGGTGCACCGCAGACGATCTGGCGCGGCAGGTCTTGCCCGACATCGACACGGCAGACATTGAGACGATCCGCATCGGGATGCTTGCTGACCTCAAGGACCTGCGCGACGACGATGTTGTCGAAAAAGGGAGCTACATGCTCTTCTTCTTCGACTTCAAGCCCGGCCATGGTCAGCAGGTGGGAAAAATCTTTACCTGCAACGGGAGGATTGACGAAACTACGCAACCAGGTTTCAGAAAATTTCATGAGCGATCCATCAAACGAACTGGCGCAGAAAGCGCAAGTCACCATCGAAGAACAGACGCAAATCGTTGACGCCGTAGCGCAGCATGGTCAGTCTGTCCGGCCCCATGCCGAAGGCAAAACCAAGGTATTTTTCCGGGTCGATTCCGACGTGGCGAAGCACGTTTGGATGCACCATGCCGCAACCGGCGATTTCCAGCCAGCGCCCCTTTAACGGTCCGCTCATGAAGGCCACATCGATTTCGGCCGAAGGTTCAGTGAACGGGAAAAAGGAAGGGCGAAAGCGCACTTGCAGATCATCACTTTCAAAGAAGCGGCGCAGGAAATTGGCAACGACTCCTTTCAGATCGGCGAAGCTGACGTTCTTGCCGATCCACAACCCTTCGACCTGATGAAACATCGGTGAATGCGTGGCATCCGAATCGACGCGATAGACGCGTCCCGGCGCGATGATGCGGATTTCCGGCATGGTTTCGAGATGGCCATATTTGGCCACGTGCGCCTGCATGTAGCGCACCTGAATCGGGCTGGTATGCGTGCGCAGCAGGATGTCTTCGGCGACCTTACCGTTCTCGTCGAGTAGATAAAACGTATCATGCATCGAACGCGCCGGATGATCCTCGGGCGTGTTCAATGCGGTGAAATTCTGGAAATCCGCTTCGATCTCTGGGCCGTCAGCGACTTCAAAACCGATCGAGCGAAAAAGTGCTTCAATACGCTCCAAGGTACGTGTCACCGGATGCAGTCCACCACGCAATTCTCCGCGGCCGGGCAGGGTGACGTCCAGCGATTCCTCCGCTAAGCGAGCTTCAAGAGCCTGGCGCCGGATCGATTCACGGCGTGCATTGAGTGCGGATTCAATCGCTTCCTTTGTGCGGTTGATGGTCGCACCCGCCGCTTTGCGTTCATCGGGCGACAGTTTGGCCATCCCTTTTAACAATTCGGTAATTTTTCCGCCCTTGCCAAGAAAACGCGCTTTGACTTGTTCAAGCGCGGCCGCATCGTCGGTTGACGCAAAGGCAGCGGAGGCTTCCTGGGCTATTTGTTCAAGGTTCTGCATGGCTTTTAAGTACCCACCGAGAAAAAAAGGGAGGCTGGCGCCTCCCTTTTTTAACCGCGTTTAATCAGGCGCCGAGTTTGGCTTTGGCCTGCATGGCCAAAGCAGCAAAAGCCGGCTTGTCGAATACGGCCAGATCGGCCAGAACCTTGCGGTCCACTTCGATCTGTGCTTTCTTCAGTCCGTTCATGAAGGTACTGTACTTCATGCCGACTTCGCGTGCTGCAGCATTGATCCGCGCAATCCACAGGGCGCGGAACTGGCGCTTTCTCTGACGACGGTCACGATAGGCATACTGACCGGCTTTCATCACCGCCTGTTTGGCGATGCGATAGACGTTCTTGCGACGGCCGCGGTAGCCCTTAGCCAGTTCGAATACTTTCTTGTGGCGCGCACGCGCCGTTACACCACGTTTTACTCGGGGCATTTATCTCTCCTTAAGCGTAAGGCAGCATGGCATGAACCATGGCCTTGTCGGAGTCATGCACTCCGGTCATCCCACGCAACTGGCGCTTGCCTTTGGTGGTTTTCTTGGTCAGGATGTGGCGCTTGAACGCTTGTCCGCGTTTGATACGGCCACTGGCGCTGACCTTGAAGCGCTTTTTAGCGCCGCTCTTGGTCTTCATTTTGGGCATTGAATGCTCCTGTTTATAAACATGGCTGCAGGTGTTTCCCGACGGGAACTCTTCCTTACCTGAAACCACTTATGGGTACTGCAATTACAGACAACTACTTTTTCTTATTCGGAGCCAGAATCATTACCATCTGACGCCCTTCCATTTTCGGCATCTGCTCGACCTGAGCCAGATCCTGCAGATCTGTTTTGATCCGTTCAATCTGGCGCATGCCGATTTCCTGGTGCGCCATCTCGCGACCGCGAAAACGTAAAGTGACTTTGATCTTGTCGTCGTCCTGCAGGAAACGCATCATGTTGCGCAATTTGATCTGGTAATCGTTCTCATCCGTTCCCGGACGAAACTTGATTTCCTTGACCTGAACCTGCTTTTGCTTGAGCTTTTGCTCATGCTGACGCTTTTGTTCCTGGTATTTGAATTTGCCGTAATCCATGATTCGGCAAACCGGCGGATTCGCTAGCGGTGCAATCTCGACCAGATCAACCCCGGCTTCTTCGGATAACTGAAGCGCCTGGCGGACACTCATGATCCCCAGCGCTTCACCTTCTTCACCGACCACCCGGATTTCTGGGGCATTGATTTCCTCGTTGAGGCGTTGCGCCTTTTGCAGTGCGATGACTTCGCTCCTTTATTCCGACAAAAATTAAGCCGTGCCACTTTTCGCGGCGACTTCAGCAAGAAGTCGCTCGGTCAGCATCTCCAAGGACATCTGTCCGAGATCCCGACCGCCGCGGGTACGCACGGCAACCAGACCGGCTGCCATTTCCTTGTCGCCAACGACGATTTGGTATGGCAGCTTGTTCATGCTATGTTCGCGTATTTTATAGGTAATTTTTTCGTTGCGCAAATCCGCCTCAACATGCAAACCATGGTCGCGTAGTGTTTTCGCAACACGTTCAGCATATTCGCTTTGTTTTTCCGAAATATTCAACACGACAGCTTGGACTGGTGAAAGCCACAGTGGCAAGGCTCCTGCGTAATTTTCCAGGAGAATCCCGGTAAAACGTTCCAGCGAACCAAAGAGTGCCCGGTGTAGCATGACGGGACGCTGGTGCGTGTTGTCGGCGGCAACATAATGGATGTCAAACCGTTCGGGCAGATTCATATCAACCTGCAATGTCCCGCATTGCCAGTCGCGCCCGATGGCGTCACGCAGCACGAACTCTAGCTTTGGACCGTAAAAGGCGCCTTCGCCCGGGAAGATCTCATAGCTCATCCCCATGGCATCAAGTGCACCGGAAAGCGCAGATTCGAGCTTGTCCCAAATCTCGTCGCTCCCGATACGATTGGCCGGTCGTGTCGACAGCTTTATGCGGACGTTGTTGAAACCGAAATCGCGGTAGATATCGAGAATCAGATTGACGACCGAAGTGCATTCCTCTTCCATCTGCGCTTCGGTGCAGAAGATATGGGCATCGTCCTGCGTGAAATGCCGTACGCGCAACAGACCGTGCAGCGCGCCGGAGGGTTCATAGCGATGCACCTTGCCGAACTCGGCCATGCGCAAGGGCAGGTCGCGATAACTGGTGATACCGTGCTTGAACAGCATGACGCCGCCAGGGCAATTCATCGGTTTCAGGGCAAAGACGCGCTCATCCTCGGTCTGCGTGGTAAACATCGCGTCGCGGTAGTTGAACCAGTGCCCGGAGACTTCCCACAGGCTGCGATCCATGACATCTGGCGTATTGACCTCGACGTAGCCGGCGTCCTCCTGGCGCTTGCGCATGTAGCTGATCAGCTGCTGGAAAAGGCGCCAGCCCTTCGGGTGCCAGAAGACTGAACCAGGCGCTTCTTCTTGGAAATGGAAAAGGTCGAGTTGCGGCCCCAGTTTGCGGTGATCACGCTTCTCGGCCTCCTCGAGCATCGTCAGGTAGGCCTCCTGATCCTCTTTCTTGGCCCAAGCGGTGCCGTAAATGCGCTGCAATTGCTCGTTGCGACTATCGCCGCGCCAATAGGCGCCAGCCACCTTCATCAGCTTGAACACCTTGAGCTTGCCGGTAGACGGTACATGCGGCCCGCGACAGAGATCAACGAAATCGCCTTCGCGGTAAAGCGATACATCCTCGCCTTGCGGAATCGCAGCAATCAATTCTGCTTTGTAATGTTCGCCAATCGATTTGAAAAAAACGGTCGCTTCGTCGCGCTTCCAGACCTCGCGGATGACCGGTAGATCACGCTTGGCAAGATCCGCCATGCGCTTTTCAATCGCCAACAGGTCTTCCGGAGTAAAGGGGCGCGTATAGGCAAAGTCGTAGTAGAACCCGTTCTCGATCACCGGACCAATGGTCACTTGCGCTTCGGGAAACAGTTCCTTTACCGCATGGGCGAGCAGGTGCGCCGTCGAATGACGGAGCACGGAAAGCCCGTCCGCGTCCTTGTCGGTCACGATCCCCAGCTGCACATCCGATTCGATGCGGAACGAAGTATCAACGAGCTTGCCGTCGACTTTTCCGGCCAGGGCGGCGCGCGCCAGTCCTGTCCCGATGCTTTGCGCAACCTCCGCAACCGTAAGCGATTGAGCGAACTCCCGTTGAGAACCATCAGGCAGGGTAATGACCGGCATGTTTTGACTCCCGCAATAAAAAAAGCCAGAGACACGCTCTGGCTTTAATTGTTTGGTAGGCGCGATTGGACTCGAACCAACGACCCCCACCATGTCAAGGTGGTGCTCTAACCAGCTGAGCTACGCGCCTTCAGTGCCGCCGAGCTGCTTGCGACAACGAGGAAGGCCGAATTATACGTACCTTCTCACCCAAGTCAACAACGGAAGCCATTTTCATGCATTTGATATCCTGCTGGAGCAATGGCAGTCGCCGCTCAGGCCGCGCTCCCGAGCAGCGATTTGAGTTCGTAGAGCAGTTCCAGCGCCTGCCTCGGCGTCAATTCGTCGGGAGCAATGTGCGACAGGCGGACGATGGCTGGATGCGGAGTTTCTTCAAGCGGCTCCGGACAGATTTCGGGCAAGGAAGAAAAAAGGTCCGGCTGGAGCGGATCGATGGCCGCACGCTGCTCAAATTCACGCAACTGCTTGCGGGCCGCCTTGACCACCGCTAGCGGGATCCCTGCCAGCGCGGCAACCTGGATGCCGTAACTCTGGTTGGCTGGCCCCTCTTCGACGGTATGCAGGAAGACGATGCGCTCGCCATGCTCGACCGCATCCAGATGCACATTGGTCAGATCGGCATATTCATTGGCCAGTAGCGTCAGTTCGAAATAATGCGTGGCAAACAGAGTCAGCGCCCGGTTTTTCTCGACCAGATGACGGCAAATGGCAAACGCTAGGGCCATGCCGTCAAAGGTCGAGGTGCCGCGCCCCACCTCATCCATCAGCACCAGACTGTGTTCCGTCGCATGGTGCAAAATGGCTGCGGACTCGGTCATTTCGACCATGAACGTCGAGCGTCCGGAAGCAAGGTCGTCAGAGGCGCCGATGCGGGTGAAAATCTGGTCGAGCGGCCCGAGGACAACGCGTTCTGCCGGAACGAAACTGCCGATATGCGCCATCAGCGCAATCAGGGCCGTTTGCCGCATATAGGTCGATTTGCCGCCCATGTTCGGCCCGGTAATCAGCAGCAGGCGGCGCCCATCGCCGAGCCGGGTGTCGTTGGCAATGAAATGCTCGCCACCGGCGAGTTCGTTTTCGACCACCGGATGGCGTCCACCCTCGATCAGCAGACCTGGTTCGGCGGAAAAATGAGGCCGGCAATAATTCCTTGTCCGGGCAATATCGGCAAGACTGGCCAGGAAATCGACATGCGCGAGCGCGCGGGCAATGTTTTGCAGCGGCCGCAGATATTGCTGCATGACCGTCAGGACGCCCTCGTAGAGCAGTTTTTCGCGCGCCAGGGCGCGCTCTTGGGCCGACAGCGCCTTGTCCTCGAAGGCCTTCAGTTCCGGCGTGATGTAACGCTCGGCGTTCTTTAATGTTTGCCGCCGGCGATAATCCTCAGGCACCTTGGCCGTATGCGCGTGCGTGATTTCGATGTAGAAGCCATGCACACGGTTGTATTCAACCTTGAGGTTGGCAATGCCGCTGCGTTCGCGCTCACGGCTTTCCAGCTCGACAAGAAATGCGCCGCAGTTGTCGTTCAAGGAACGCAATTCATCGAGTTCGGTGTCGAAACCGCCGGCAATGACCCCGCCTTCACGGATCAGCACCGATGGTTCGACCAGAATGGCGCGTGTGAGTAGGTCAAGCGCCGCGTCGGGAGTCGCCAGTTGCAACACCAGATCGGACAACAGCGGGGCGTCGGAGCCGGTCAGCGGTGAACGCAGATCGGCCAGACAACCCAGGCTGTCGCGCAAGCTGGAAAGGTCACGTGGGCGCGCACTGAACAGGGCGATGCGCCCGGCAATGCGTTCAATATCGGCGAAGCCGCGCAAGGCCTGGCGCACTTCCCGCAGTTTACAGGCGTCGTTTTCCAGCAGCGCCTCAATAGCGGCATGTCGCGCCTGGGGCAAGGCCGGTTCGCGGAGCGGATGATGTAGTTCATGGCGCAGGAAACGCGAGCCCATGCCGGTCACGCAGTTGTCGAGCAGGCTGCACAGGGTCGGCGCGCTTTGCCCGCGCAGGGTTTCGGTCAGTTCCAGATTGCGTCGCGTCGCCGTATCCAGCCCGAGAAAACTTCCGTCGCGCTCGACGGCAAGAGAGTGCACATGGGGCAGGGCGCGCGTCTGCGTCGCTTGCGCGTAACGCAGCAGGGCTCCGGCCGCCGCAATGGCCGGGAGCAGAGCGTCTGCGCCGAAACCGGAGAGCGAATTGGTATTGAAATGGCTGCACAGTTCGCGCGTCGCCGCTTCGGCATCGAAATGCCAGTCAGGCCGCCGCGTCAGTGCGATATCCGTTGTAAAAGGCAATACCTGACTTTCCGCAACGATGATTTCCGCCGGGCGGATACGATCAAGACTGGCGGCTAGCGCTTCCGGAGCAATTTCACAGACGCGGAATTCACCGCTGGCCAGATTAAGCCAGGCCATCCCGGCAAGGGTTCGCGAAACACACAAGGCCAAGAGAAGAACATCGCGCTTCTCGTCGAGAAGCGCTGCATCGGTCAAGGTTCCCGGCGTGACGATGCGCGTTACCGCTCGTTCGACCGGCCCCTTGCTGGTAGCTGGATCGCCAATCTGTTCGCAAATGACGACCGATTCGCCGTGCCTGACCAGACGGGCAAGATAGGACTCCAGCGCATGATGGGGAACACCGGCCATCTTGATCGGTGCACCGGCGCTTTGCCCCCGCGTTGTCAGGGTGATGTCGAGCAGGCGTGCCGCTTTTTCGGCATCGTCGAAAAACAGCTCGTAAAAGTCGCCCATGCGATAAAACAGCAGCAAATCCGGGTATTGCGCCTTGAGGCGCAGATACTGCTGCATCATTGGAGTGTGTTTGTCGAGATCGGTCTGCATGCGATCGGCGGTAGGCGAGAAAGGCTGGCGGGGGGAGACCACCAAGGGTAATTGCGTCAGGCTTGGAGCGACGGGGTGCGATGCGCTTCGATAATGTGCAGCATCTGGGCGAAAATCTTGGGATTGCCTGCCACGATGTTTCCCGTCTTCAGGTAATCATCGCCTCCGGCCAGATCGCCGACCAGACCTCCGGCTTCTGTGATGAGCAGGCAGCCGGCGGCCAGATCCCAGGGCGCCAGACCGAATTCCCAGAAGCCGTCGAGGCGACCGCACGCCACATAGGCCAGATCGAGTGCGGGTGATCCTGGGCGGCGCATGCCGGCGGTACGCCGGGTAAAATCTTTGAACATGCCGAGATAGGTGTCGATATGCTCGAACACGCGGAAGGGAAACCCGGTTCCCAGCAAGGAATTTTCCAGCTTCAGGCATTTGGACACCCGGATACGGCGTTCATTGAGAAATGCGCCGCCGCCCTTGCTGGCGGTAAACATCTCGTTGCGCACCGTGTCGTAAACAAGCGCCTGGTTCATTTGCCCCTTGTAGGCCAGGCCAATGGAGACACAGTATTGCGGAAAGCCGTGGATAAAGTTGGTCGTCCCGTCGAGCGGGTCGATCACCCACTGATAATCACAGCCCGCACCCTGGCCGACCGTTTGCCCGGACTCTTCTGCTAGAATCCCGTAATCGGGGTAGGCTTCGCGCAGCACTTCGATAATGGCCGCTTCGGCCGCTTTGTCCACTTCGGTAACAAAGTCGTTCTGCTTCTTGCTCGAAACCTGCAGATGCTCGATATCCTGCGATGCGCGATTGATGATCTGGCTGGCGCGGCGTGCGGCCTTGACCATGATGTTCAGTGCTGGATGCATTGGCGTGTCTTTTTAAAGAGTGAAACGGGCGTCCGGATTTTCCGGCCTTGCCGCGAATTGTTTGTCGAATCCCGCATTTTATATGAACCCGTTCCCCGCGTCTTCTCTCCCGCTTCATCTTCCTGCATCGCTGTCCGCTGCCGAACCACTGGACAAGATCCGCATCGTCCTTTCCCACACCAGCCACCCGGGGAATATCGGCGCCGCGGCGCGCGCCATGAAAACCATGGGTCTGTCTCGCCTGTTCCTGGTGAATCCGAAGAGTTTTCCGCATTCCGATGCCATCGCCCGATCTGCCGGAGCGGAAGATGTTTTGCTCAATGCCCGCGTTTGCGTCAGCCTTGACGAAGCACTGTGCGGAGTTTCACTGGCCGTCGCCATATCGGCGCGCCATCGCAACCTCGGGCCGGAACCCTTGTCGGCGCGCGAAGCGGCACCCATCGTGCTGACTACTGCGGGCGAGGTGGCGCTGGTGTTTGGCAACGAAACGGCCGGATTGTCGAACATCGAGGTACAGCGTTGCCAGCGCAGTGCATTCATTCCAGCCCACCCCGAATACACTTCGCTCAATCTCGGCGCCGCCGTGCAAGTGCTTTGTTACGAACTACGCCTGGCTGCTTTCTCCGGACACCCTCCGGTAGCCAGCAAGGCGGTGCCATTCTCTTCACCGCCGGCGACCAACGATGCCGTCGAACGCTTCTATACCCATCTCGAATCGGTGATGCTTAACACCGGCTTTCTCGATCCACAGCAGCCGAAACGTTTGATGTCGAAATTGCGCCGTTTGTTCGCCCGCTCCCAGCTGGAACGCGACGAAATCAACATTTTGCGCGGCATACTCGACGCTGTTGACCGGACGATCGGAACCTCCGACAAATAATGTTGATAAAAACAGTCGGGTATTTTACAATGACGGACATGCGCTCTATGAGGAATCGTCATGTTCAGTCGCTTGCGAGAAGATATCCGTTCGGTTTTTGACCGCGACCCGGCGGCGCGAACCACGTGGGAAATCCTGACCTGTTATCCGGGAATCCATGCGGTCGCTGCGCATCGGCTGTCGCATTGGTTATGGAAGCATCGATTCCGCTGGCTCGGGCGCATGTTGTCGCAGATTGCGCGTTTTTTTACCGGAATCGAAATCCATCCGGGGGCAACCTTGGGACGACGCTTTTTCATCGATCACGGCATGGGCGTCGTGATCGGGGAAACGGCCGTCGTCGGCAATGATGTCACCCTTTATCACGGCGTTACCCTGGGAGGAACCTCGTGGGTCAAGGGGCGGCGCCATCCAACCCTCGAAGACGGCGTGGTGATCGGTGCGGGGGCGCAAATTCTCGGGCCAATCACGGTCGGAGCACGCGCCAAGGTTGGATCGAACGCGGTCGTGATCAAGGACGTTCCGTCGCAGGCAACGGCAGTAGGCAATCCGGCACGCGTCATCGACCATGAACTGGCGCAAAAACGCGAGGCTCTGGCCGAGCAGATGGGGTTTTCTGCCTATGCTCTGGCCGCCGGGCAGGACGATCCGCTGTCCAAGGCCATTCATGGTCTGCTTGACCACGCGGTGGAAACGGATCGCCGTTTCGAGGCATTGCTCAGGATTCTTGACGCCAATGGCGTTCGTCTCGAAGACGAACTGGCCACCGCCGACAAGTTCGACCCCGGCTATCTGAGCCGCATGGTCGATTGATCGGAAACACGATAATGGCCAGGATCAGTGCATTTTCGCCGGAGGACGCATGCTGCTGACAACCAAGGGACGCTTTGCGGTAACGGCGATGATCGACCTCGCCCTGCATAATGGCGAGACTCCGGTTACCCTAGCGGGAATCAGCGAGAGGCAGAAAATCTCGCTTTCCTACCTCGAACAACTGTTTGGCAAATTGCGTCGCTGCGGCCTCGTCGATAGCGTGCGAGGCCCAGGCGGCGGCTATTGCCTGGCACGCCCTGCCGGGCAGATTACCGTGGCCGATGTCGTGCGCGCCGTCGATGAAAAACTCGACGCGACACAGTGCGCCGGCCATGGCAATTGCAAGGCCGACGAGCATTGCATGACGCACGATCTGTGGATGGAACTGAACGCCCGGATGTACGAATACCTGAGCTCGGTAACCCTGGCCGACCGGGTCAAAAAACAGCACCACCGGATTTCGCCGTCCGAAGTCACGCCTTCGCCATCGGTATCTGCCACGCCCTCCCGATAGAACGCCATGTCCGCTCCGGTGTATTTCGACCATAATGCCACGACGCCCGTGCATCCGGACGTTTTTGCGGCCATGCGCCCATGGTTTGCAGAACGTTTCGGTAACGCGTCAGGTCGTCACACGCACGGCCGTTATGCACGGCAGGCGATCGACGAGGCCCGGGAACGAATCGCCGCAGCCGTTGGTGCGCAACCCGGCGAGGTCGTTTTCACCAGTTGTGGTTCCGAAGCCAACAACCTGTTCATCAAGGGCGCAGCGGCGCGCATAAATCCGGGGATATTGGCGGTAAGCGCGATTGAGCACCCCTGCGTGCTTCGTCCCGCCGAACAACTGGCAAGGCAGGGGTGGCAGATGGAAAAACTGGCTGTTGATGCGCAAGGGCGAATCGATATACAGAATTTTGATCTGGCACTGGCTAGGAAACCCAAACTGGTTTCGATCATGCTGGCCAATAACGAAACCGGGGTCATCCAGGAAATCCCGTCCCTGGCTGCGCAGACACAGTCTAGCGGAGCCTGGTTCCATACCGATGCCGTCCAGGCGCTGGGCAGAATCGACATCGATTTTCGCACGCTGAACGCCGCCGGCGTGCATGCAATGACCCTGTCGGCGCACAAGATCGGCGGTACAGCAGGGGCTGCCGCGCTGATTGTCGATAAACGTCTGGAACTTGAACCTTTGATTGCCGGCGGTGGTCATGAACAAGGGATACGTTCCGGGACGGAGAATGTTGCCGCCATTGTCGGCTTTGCCGTGGCTTGCGAGCGGGCGGTCGATAATCGCGACCGGACGCAACAAAAGCTGCAAATCCTGCGCGACCGGCTAGAGCGGGGACTGATGGCCATGGGAGCAAGAATTTTCGCGGCCGCAGCGCAACGCCTAGCTAATACGGTTTGTTTTGCCTTGCCGGACATCGAAGGCGAAACCCTGGTGGCGCAATTAGATCGCGCCGGTTTCGCGCTTTCCAGCGGCTCGGCCTGTTCGAGTGCGAATCCGGAGCCATCGCATGTTCTGCAGGCCATGGGAATTCCGCCGCCGCTGGCACGTTGTGCGCTACGCGTCAGTCTGGCGGTAAGCAACAGTAGCGAGCAAATCGACGATTTTTTACTGGCGCTGCGAAAGAATACGCTGAAATTGAAACAACTGGCCGCCATCGCGGCCCGATCCTGATGGAGCACGAAATGCTGAAACTGCCGATTTATCTCGATTATTCGGCGACCACCCCGGTCGATCCGCGCGTGGCCGAAAAAATGATTCCCTATCTCAGCGAACATTTTGGCAATCCGGCCTCACGCTCGCACAGCTTTGGCTGGACGGCGGAAGCCGCCGTCGAGGAGGCAAGAGCCGAGGTTGCCCGCCTGGTCAATGCCGACCCGAAAGAAATCATCTGGACTTCCGGCGCTACCGAATCGGACAATCTGGCCCTAAAAGGCGCTGCACATTTCTACGCCGGCAAGGGCAAGCACCTGATTACGGTAAAAACAGAACACAAGGCGATTCTCGACACCTGCCGCGAACTTGAGCGCCAGGGTTTCGAAGTAACCTATCTCGATGTACAAGAGAATGGGGTGCTCGATCTCGAGACCTTCAAGGCCGCTCTGCGTCCGGATACCATTCTGGTTTCGGTCATGCTGGTCAACAATGAAATCGGCGTCATCCAGCCGGTGGCCGAAATCGGCGAAATCTGCCGTGACAAAGGCATCGTTTTCCACGTCGATGCCGCACAGGCAACCGGCAAGGTCGAGATCGATCTGGCCCGGCTCAAGGTCGATCTGATGAGTTTTTCGGCACACAAAACCTACGGCCCGAAGGGTATCGGTGCGCTCTACATCCGGCGCAAACCGCGCGTCCGCCTAGAAGCCCAGATGCACGGTGGCGGTCACGAACGTGGTTTCCGTTCCGGTACTCTGGCCACGCATCAAATTGTCGGTATGGGCGAAGCTTTTCGCCTGGCACGCGAGGAAATGAGCGTCGAAAACTTACGGGTTTGTGCCTTGCGCGACAGATTGCTCAAGGGACTGTCGGATATCGACCAGGTTTTCGTCAATGGCGACATGACGCAACGCGTGCCGCACAACCTGAACATCAGCTTTGCCTTTGTCGAAGGTGAATCGATGCTGATGGCAATCAAGGATCTGGCGGTTTCCTCCGGCTCGGCATGTACTTCGGCTTCGCTTGAACCATCGTATGTCCTCAGGGCGCTGGGACGCGACGACGAACTGGCACACAGTTCGATCCGCTTCACGCTGGGACGTTTTACCACGGAAGAAGAAATCGACTACGCCATCGGGCTGCTGCACGAGAAAATCGGCAAGCTGCGCGAACTTTCGCCGCTATGGGAGATGTTCCAGGAAGGCATCGATCTGAGCACGGTTCAGTGGGCAGCGCACTAAAAATTGCACAATTGGAATTGGAGAATCAGTCATGGCGTACAGTGAAAAAGTTCTGGATCATTACGAAAACCCGCGCAACGTCGGGTCCTTTACCAAGGAGGATGAGGGCGTGGCCACCGGCATGGTCGGCGCCCCGGCCTGCGGCGACGTGATGAAACTGCAAATCAAGGTCGGCAAGGATGGCGTCATCGAAGACGCAAAGTTCAAGACCTACGGCTGCGGCTCGGCGATCGCCTCATCGTCCCTGGTGACCGAATGGGTGAAAGGCAAAACGCTCGATCAGGCACTGGAGATCAAGAATACCCAGATCGCCGAGGAGCTGGCCTTGCCGCCGGTAAAGATCCATTGTTCGATTCTGGCCGAAGACGCCATCAAAGCCGCCGTTGCCGATTACAAGAAGAAATACAGCGAATAAAACCTGGAATACGCACTGAAAAAGAAGCATAGGAGAACTGCAATGGCCGTCATACTTTCCGAACAGGCTGCAAAGCATGTAGCCACCTATATCGCCAAACGGGGCAGGGGGATTGGCTTGCGCCTGGGCGTTCGCACCAGCGGCTGCTCCGGTGTCGCGTACAAGCTTGAATTCGCCGATGCGGTCGAAGCGGACGATGTGGTGTTCGAATCGCACGGGGTCAAGATCTTGATCGATGCCAAAAGCCTTCCTTATCTGGATGGAACCGAGCTCGATTACACGCGCGAAGGACTCAACGAGGGATTCAGGTTCAACAATCCGAATGTCAAGGATGCCTGCGGCTGTGGCGAAAGCTTCAACGTCTGATGATAGCGACTATCTTTCCCGTATCCTGGGAAAAGCGGGGCAGGAGGGAGAAAAACCGCCGATGAACATGGATTTCAATACCGATCATTTTTCCCTGTTTCATCTGCCGCGTATCTTTCGCCTCGAAATAGCAGCGCTCGATCGCGTTTACCGTGAAATCCAGGCCAGGGTCCATCCGGACAAATTCGCCGGCGCCAGCGATCGCGAGAAACGCCTGTCGCTGCAATGGGCAACTCACGTCAATGAGGCCTATCAGACGCTGAAAAGTCCATTGTCGCGTGCCCAGTATTTGCTCTCCCTGGCCAGTCATGCGGTGGATGTGCAAAACCATACGACGATGGACACGAATTTTCTCGTCGAGCAGATGCAATGGCGCGAAGAGGTGGAAGAGGCCCGTTCTGCCGGAGACATCGCCGCACTGGAGCGGATTTACCGACAAATCGAGCAACGCATCGAAGCGGACTATGCGCAACTGGCCGATTTGCTTGACGATGCATCAACGCATGCCCTGGCCGCAGAACGCGTACGGCAACTGATGTTTCTTGAGAAACTGTTGTACGGGATCGACGCGGCGATCGTCGATCTCGATGAATAAGATAAAAAACATATTCTGGAAGCAAGACGCTCATGGCACTTTTACAGATTGCAGAACCCGGAGAATCTCCTGCGCCACACCAGCAGAAGCTGGCCGTAGGCATCGATCTGGGTACGACCAATTCGCTGGTGGCAACGGTTCGCAGCGGACAGGCGGTCGTTATCAGTGATGAACTGGGGCGCCCCCTTCTTCCTTCCGTCGTGCATTACCGCTCGGACGAGAGCCCGGAGGTTGGCTACAAGGCTCTGGCTAGGCAGGCGCTTGATCCGCGCAACGTGCTGGCTTCGGTGAAACGCTTCATGGGGCGCGGACTGAAGGACATTGCGCATCGTGAATCGATGCCTTATGTCTTCGAAGACATGCCGGGAATGGTTCGCGTGCGAACGGCGGCTGGCACAAAAAGCCCGGTCGAAATTTCCGCCGAGATTTTGCACACCCTGCGCCTGCGTGCCGAGGTCTCGCTGGGCGGACAACTCGTCGGCGCAGTGATTACCGTGCCGGCATACTTTGACGATGCACAGCGCCAGGCAACCAAGGATGCCGCGCGACTGGCCGGTCTTTCCGTCCTGCGCCTGCTCAACGAACCGACCGCAGCGGCGATTGCCTATGGCCTGGATAATGCCACCGAGGGGGTCTATGCGGTTTACGACTTGGGCGGCGGAACCTTCGACATCTCGATCCTCAGACTGTCGCGCGGTGTTTTCGAGGTGTTGGCGACCGGCGGAGACTCCGCTCTTGGCGGAGATGACTTTGACCAGCGCATTTTCTGCTGGATTCTCGAAACGGCAAAGCTGAACCCGTTGTCCGTCGAAGACGCCCGCCTGCTTCTCACTTGTGCACGGGAAGCCAAGGAATATCTGACTACGCATGGCGTAGCACCCATCGTTGCCCGTCTGAATAGCGGCGAAGTGGTCGATCTGAAACTGAGTACCGAGATCTTTACCGAAATTTCACGAACTCTGGTGGCCAAGACGCTCCAGCCGGTGAAAAAAGCATTACGCGACGCCGGCCTGTCGATTGAAGACGTCAAAGGTGTCGTCATGGTCGGCGGCGCAACCCGCATGCCGCAGATACAGCACGCCGTGGGCGATTTTTTCAAGCAGGAGCCGTTGAACAACCTCGATCCGGACAAGGTAGTGGCCCTCGGGGCGGCCATTCAGGCCAACCTGCTCGCCGGAAACCGTACGGCCGACGACGACTGGCTGCTCCTCGACGTTATTCCGCTGTCGCTGGGGCTGGAAACCATGGGCGGACTGGTCGAAAAAATCATTCCACGCAATTCGACGATTCCGGTGGCACGGGCGCAGGAATTCACTACCTTCCGCGACGGGCAGACTGCACTGGCCATCCATGTGGTACAGGGCGAGCGGGAACTGGTTTCGGATTGCCGCTCTCTCGCACGTTTTGAGTTACGCAACATTCCCCCAATGGTGGCAGGAGCGGCGCGTATCCGCGTCACCTTCCAGGTCGATGCTGACGGCCTGCTTTCCGTTTCGGCGCGGGAAACGACTTCTGGCGTAGAGGCGAACATCACGGTTAAACCGGCCTACGGCCTGTCCGACGATGAAGTAGCGAGCATGCTCAAGGATTCCATGCTGCATACCAAGGAGGATGCATTGCGGCGTGCCGTGAAGGAATCCCAGGTTGAAGCGCAGCGGCTAATCGAAGCGGTGCAGTCGGCACTGAAGAACGACGCCGAACTGCTCTCGCGCGCACAAGCGGATAAAATCATGAATGCCATGACCAAGTTGCAGACCACTGCGCTTGGCGATGATCGCCGCCTGATTACACAGGCCATGGACGAACTTGAGGTCGAAACCAAGGCGTTTGCCGCCCGCCGCATGGACAAGTCGATTCAACAAGCACTGTCCGGCAAGCGTATCGAATCCCTAGACGAAGGGGATGATGGGAGCGAAAGCGCACCATGACTCAACTTATCGTACTGCCCCACGTCGAACTTTGTCCTGAAGGTCAGGTGATCGAGGCCACGCCCGGCGAATCCATTTGCCAGAATCTGCTCGCACATGGCATCGCCATCGAGCATGCCTGCGAAATGTCGTGCGCCTGCACGACCTGCCATGTCATCGTGCGCGAAGGGTTTTCCGGACTCGAACCGTCCGACGAACTGGAAGACGATCTGCTCGACAAGGCCTGGGGACTGGAACCCAACTCGCGTCTGTCCTGTCAGGCCATGGTGAATGAAACCCCTCTGGTCATCGAAATTCCGCGCTACTCGATCAACATGTGCAAGGAAGGCAAAACGCCGAGGAAGAAACCATGAAATGGACAGACATCAATGAACTGGCCATCGAACTGGCCGAAGCCCACCCAGACGTTGATCCCTTGCGCATCAACTTTGTCGATTTGATGACCTGGGTCATCGCCTTGCCCGGTTTTGCCGACGACAAGGCGCATTGCGGTGAAAAGATACTCGAGGCCATCCAGCAGGCCTGGATCGAAGAAGTCGCCTGATCGACTAAAGGATATCGCCGTCAAGGCAAAAACGGTTGCCGCCAGACTGACGTGCATTGGTCAGCAGGTCACGGCTGCGTGCGGTAAGTGAGGCGGCATTTTCCCCGGTGTACTCGGTAATTCCGCCACTGATCGTCAACCGTAGTTTCCTGTCGGTAAACGACCGCGCCTCGACGCTTGCGCGCAGCCGCTCCATGCCGATGATCGCATCGTTCAGACGTACATTGGGCAGAATCAGCAGAAATTCGTCCTCTCCCGTTCTGCCCACCATGTCTATTTCACGCAGACTTTCGCAGAGCAGGGGGCCGATTTCGGCAAGAATGCGGAGGGCAAGATTCTCGCCGTCTTCTTGCCGCAGCACCTGAAAGCCATCGATACCGACCTGAGCAAGACTAAACGGCGTGCCATAACGCTGTGCACGCCGGATCTCGACATCAAGCATGCGCATGATGGCACGAAAGTTGAATGTCCTGGTCTGCGCATCGACATTCGTCAGACGACCGACCTCCCGTTCCAGTTCATGCAGATCGGTAATGTCCTCCAGCGTCAGGACGACCCGACGCAGGCTTCCGTCAGCGGCAAGAAAGGGAATGGCATTGACGCTCAGCCAGGCCGATGCCGTTTGACCATCGGACAAGGTCAGAACCTGCTCGAAAACTGCAGGTCTGCCGAGGAGCACCTCAGCCAGAGGAGGGATCTTGTCGACGCTGACCTGACCGTTGGCATCCAGCAGGCCGGATGCTGCACTCTCAAGCAAAATGTCGGCCGTGGCATTGCTAAGACACAAGGTGCCATCCGGCGAAAAGGACATCAGTCCCACATCAAGCTTGTCAAGCAAGTCGGCGTAACGACCGATTTCCTCGTCGTCAGCATTGGCGGCAGGTAGCGGTGAGTGGTGTTTCATCATCGACCCCAGCACGATCCTGATGGATAAAGGCACAGCATATCGCAAAAGAACGGGAACGCTAAGCAGACGTTCCAGATAATATGTTTAAACGCTGGCCAGTGCCTGTTTCAGATCGTCGACCAGATCGTCGATATGTTCGATACCAATCGACAAACGTACGGTATCGACGGTCACCCCGGCCTTGGCCAATTCTTCCGGATTTAACTGCCGGTGCGTCGTTGACGCCGGATGGCAGGCCAGCGACTTGGCATCGCCAATATTGACCAAGCGGGTAAATAATTTGAGCGCATCCTGAAACCGCGCGCCCCCCTCCAGCCCACCCTCAACACCAAAAGTGAGAATGCCGGACGGTCTGCCACCCAGATATTTTTTCGCCAGAGCATGGTCCGGATGGCTTTCCAGACCGGCATAATTAACCCATTTCACCTTCTTGTGCCGTTGCAGATAGCGCGCCACGGCAATGGCATTTGCCGTGATGCGGTCAAGACGCAAAGCCGCCGTTTCGATGCCCTGCAGGATGAGGAAGGCGTTGAACGGACTGATCGCCGCACCGGTATTGCGCAGCGGCACTACGCGCGCGCGCCCGATGTAGGCCGCAGCGCCAAGCGCTTCGGTATAGACCACGCCATGATAGGAGGCATCCGGTTCGTTCAGGCGCTTGAAGCGTTCCTTATGCTCGGCCCAGGGAAATTTTCCGCTATCGACGATGGCACCTCCGAGCGAGTTACCGTGCCCGCCCAGATATTTGGTCAGCGAATGCACCACGATATCGGCACCAAATTCGATCGGGCGCAGCAGGAAAGGCGAGGGTACGGTGTTATCGACGATCAGCGGAATCCCGTTGCGATGTGCAATTTCGGCCAGTTTTTCGATATCGGTAATGTTCCCGAGAGGATTGCCGATGGTTTCGGCATAGATCGCTTTGGTACGCTCATCGATCAGTTTCTCGAAGGACGAGGGATCCTTGTAATCAGCAAAGCGCACCTGAATGCCGAATTGCGGCAAGGTATGGGCAAACAGGTTATACGTTCCGCCATAGAGAGTGGCCGAGGAAACGATATTGTCGCCCACCTCGGTGATCGTCTGAACAGCGTAAGTGATAGCCGCCGCACCAGAGGCCAGCGCCAGGCCGGCGATACCGCCTTCCAGGGCGGCGACGCGTTTTTCCAGCACATCCTGGGTCGGATTCATGATCCGCGTGTAGATGTTACCCTGCACCTTCAGATCGAATAGATCGGCGCCATGCTGCGTATTGTCGAAAGCATAGGAGGTCGTCTGGTAAATCGGCACCGCAGCGGCTTTCGTTGTCGGGTCAGGTGAATAGCCGGCATGGACGGCGAGCGTTTCGAGTTTCATGGAGGAATTCCTGTCTTTCTGATCGGGATTTGATCTTAGCATTCGATCCATGCCCACTTTAGATCAAAATTTCATATCCCAATAAGGGATCGCTATAACCAATAAAAAGGCGCCCCAAAGGGCGCCTTGCCGGCATCGACATGCCGTCATAGGCGAATCAGCTGTCCGCCGCTAACGCGCACGCGGTCACCACGTTGCAGGTCGGGACGCTGCGCTTGCGTGAATGCACGGGTATTGCCATCGTCAAAGCGAAGCGTGATTTCATAGTATTTGCTGCTGCGCGCGCTCTTTTCCACTTCATTGCCCGCATAAGCGCCGCCCACCGCGCCGACCACAGCGCCTACGGTCTTACCATGCCCACCGCCAATCTGGTTCCCCAGTACGCCACCGAGCACGCCACCACCAATGGCGCCGAGTCCTGAACCTTGTCCTTCCTGTTTAACCTCGCGCACATTCTCGACTGTAGCGCAGTCGCGGCACGTTGCCGGCGCTTGCGCATAAGGCTGACGCGAGGCGGAACCGTACTCATCCCGTTCATACATCGGCGCACTGGCGCCATAGCTGCGCTGTGCGTATTCCGGCTCTCTCTGCGGAACCTGACGCACGACGCGGTGTGGCATGCGAACTATCGGCACATCCACGTCCGCCGCAGGACGCGATTGTTTCTGTGTTTTGGCCGCAGCAGACGGCGCGGCGACCTCGGGCGCCACATTCGTCTGCGCCTGCGGTTCGGATGGCGGGGATGACTTGACCGGAAGGAAACCGGCGAACCAGGCGATGGCCACCAGGCAAGTTAAAATCACCGTCACGGCGGCGAGAATGACAAGGGGGTGGGTTTTTTGCGAAGGGGTCGGATTTTCCATGAAGAGCCTCACAGGAAACGTTGGTAGGCAAGTAACGACAGCGACAGGCTGAGCGTTCGCGGTACATGCAGTATGAAATTCTTTTTTCGGCCTGGCAAGGCAAAGTCCCGAGCCGGGATTAGAAAAAAGGCCGGTCTGAAATCCTCATCCACAAGCCATTACAGCTAACCCATTGGCTGTAATGCCCTGTTTACGCCACCCTTCGAACTGAACTGCGCAAGACCCCTGTATCCGCAACCCGCTTTCTGCCGGCGATCATTCCGGGCGCATCTGGGGAAAGAGAATGACATCACGGATATTGGCCGAATCGGTCAGCAGCATGACCAGCCGGTCGATGCCGATGCCGCAGCCGCCAGTCGGCGGCAGGCCGTATTCGAGCGCACGGATGAAATCGGCATCGTAGTACATGGCCTCTTCGTCGCCGGCGTCCTTAGCCCTGGCCTGCGCCATAAAGCGTTCGGCCTGGTCTTCCGGATCGTTCAGTTCGGAGAAGCCGTTGGCGATTTCACGGCCGACGATGAACAATTCAAAACGTTCGGTAATGTCCGGATTGTCGTTGCTGCAACGCGCCAGCGGGCTGATCTCGGCCGGGTAGTCGATAATGAAGGTCGGATCCCACAGATCGGCTTCCGTCGTCTCCTCGAATATCAGCAGTTGCAAGGTGCCCAGACCCAGGCCAGGCTTCAGCTCGACCTTCATGGCTGTCAGCTTCTGACGCAGCCAGTCGGCATCGGTCAGTTGTTCGAGTCTGTACTGCGGGTGATATTTCATCACTGCATCGACCATCGTCAGACGCGCGAACGGCTTGGAAAGGTCGAGCGTACGTCCCTGGTACTCGAATATTTCGGCGCCAAGCGCCTCGCGCGCCGAATGACGCAACACGCCCTCAGTGAAATCCATCAACTTGTGATATTCGGAGTAGGCCTCGTAAAACTCCATCATCGTGAATTCCGGATTGTGGCGCGGGCTCATGCCCTCGTTGCGGAAGTTCCGATTCAGTTCGAAGACTTTCTCGAAGCCGCCAACGACCAGCTTCTTGAGATAAAGCTCGGGCGCAATCCGCAGGTAAAGCTCCATGTCGAGGGCGTTGTGGTGCGTCTTGAACGGACGCGCTGAAGCACCGCCGGGAATTGGATGCATCATCGGCGTCTCGACTTCGAGGAAACCGTGGTCGCACATGTAGTTGCGGATCGACTGGACGATGCGACTGCGCGCCATGAAGGTAAAGCGCGATTGTTCGTTCATGATCAGGTCAAGATGCCGCATACGGTATTTCTGTTCCTGATCGGTGAGCCCGTGAAATTTTTCCGGTAGCGGCCGCAGCGATTTGGAAAGCAGCCGAATTTCGCCCGCCTGCACGGTTAACTCGTTGGTCTTGGTGCGAAACAGGGTACCGACGACACCGACGATATCGCCGATATCCCAGCGCTTGAAGGCTGCATAGGTCTCCTCGCCAACCTTGTCGCGAGCGACATAGATCTGGATACGCCCGCCAACGTCGGAAATGGTGATGAACGAGGCTTTGCCCATGACCCGCTTGAGCATGATGCGACCGGCCACCTTGACTGCAACCGGATTGGCTTCGAGTTCTTCGCCGGTCTTCGAATCATAGCGCTCGATGATCTTGCCGGAGATGTTCTCGCGTTCAAAGTCGTTCGGATAGGCCGTTCCGGTGGCACGCCATTCGGCGAGTTTGGCTCGGCGTTCGGCGATGATGTGGTTCTCGTCCTGTTCCGGGGCGGAGGAGGGGGGGGGGGCTTGTTCGGACATGATGTGTCGTGTATCGATGGATGAATGGTTGGGATGAACGTCAGACGCCTTGCTTCAAGCTGGCCTCGATGAACTGGTCGAGGTCGCCGTCGAGCACGCTCTGCGTGTTGCCGCATTCGACGTTGGTGCGCAGATCCTTGATGCGCGACTGATCGAGCACGTAAGAACGAATCTGATGCCCCCAGCCAATGTCGGTCTTGGCATCTTCCAGCTTTTGCTGCTCGGCCTGGCGCTTGCGGATTTCCGCTTCATACAAGCGCGATTTCAACATGGCCATGGCCTCGGCGCGATTGCGGTGTTGCGAACGGTCATTCTGGCATTGCACGACAATACCCGAAGGTTGGTGTGTAATGCGCACGGCCGAATCGGTCTTATTGATGTGTTGTCCGCCGGCACCCGAAGCGCGGTAAGTATCAATACGCAAATCCGCTGGATTGATGTCGATCTCGAAGGAGTCATCAATTTCCGGATAAACGAAAACGGAAGCAAAACTAGTATGGCGGCGCGCATTGGAATCGAAAGGCGATTTGCGTACCAAGCGGTGAATGCCCGTTTCCGAGCGCAACATGCCGAAGCAGTATTCGCCGGAGAGCTTGATCGTCGCGGTCTTGATGCCGGCAACGTCGCCTTCCGATTCTTCTAGGACATCGACCGCATACCCTTTGCGTTCGCCGTACTTGACATACATGCGCAACAACATTGACGCCCAGTCCTGCGCCTCGGTACCGCCTGCACCGGCCTGGATGTCGATGAAGCAATTCATCGGATCGGCCGGATTATTGAACATACGGCGGAATTCGAGACCGGCAACATCCTTTTCGATGACATCGATGTCATCGGAAACCGCCTGCAGCGTGTCATCGTCGTTCTCTTCGCGCGCCATGGAGAACAATTCGCCGGCATCCTTGAGATGGTCGCGGACACGATCCAGGGTAAGCACAACGCCTTCCAGCTGTTTCTTTTCCTTGCTGAGTTCCTGCGCGCGCTCGGCGTTATCCCAAACCTTGGGATCCTCCAGCTCGCGCGAGACAGCGCTTAACTGATCGAATTTCTGATCGTAGTCAAAGATACCTCCGTAACTCGGTGGCGCGCTGGGCAATATCCACGAGTCGGTTGGCGATAAGGTTCAGTTGTTCTGCTTCCATGGCTATCCGGTATGGGCAACAAACTCGGCATTATATATGCAGGAACGGTCTTGGCCATGGGATTCCGTCATTTCCGCCAGGAATCGATCAGACAACAGGCATTGAACAGTCATCGCCGGCGCATTCAGTGCGGCAGCCAGTCGGCGCTTTTCTTCCGCGCGCAGCTTCTTGATCCGGCATTCCGCCTTCAGCGCGCTGGAATGATCCGGAAACTGACAGCTGGCAAGAATTTTCTTTGGCGGATGACTCTTCGTGTAGCGTGCGCCTTTGCCTCGCAGGTGTTGCGTATAACGTGCCGCCAGGTTTTTGGTAATCCCCGTATAAATACTGCCATCGAGGCATTCGAGCAGATACAGAAACCACGCCTCGGACAATTTTTCTTTTTCAGGCGACATGGTGCATGGACGCGAAAAGCGGTGGCGACAATCAAGCGGACGGAATCTCGCCGCCCAGCACCTTGACCAGATCGTCAAGCAGGCGCGCCAATTCTCCGCTCATCAGGGCAAAATCGAGGTCGAAACGTTCGTCTTCGTTTTCTGCCTGGACATCTGACTCCTCCTTCAGGAGGTCGAGGAAGGAGAGCCGTTTGACTTGCCCCTTTTCATCGAACAAGAAGGAGATGCGATCATTCCAGGTCATGGCCAGCCGCTTGACCACCTTACCGGCGGCGATGTGCTGACAGATTTCGTCGCCCTCCAGCGTATGCCGGGCATAGCGGATCAGCGAATTTTCGGCTGAGCGGAGTTCAAGATCCTGGTCGATAGTGAAATTGCCAGGAACTTCTCCCTCGGCAACCCAGGCGGTCATCGCGGCCGACGGGGAAAGCGACGTCTTGAGCAGGCGAACCGACAGGTCACCGACCGACTTGCGCAGATGTCCGAGCAATTCTTCCGCCGTGGCTGAATTTGCAGTGTCGATCGCCAACCAGCCATTGCGCGGATCGATCCACGCATGACAGGTGCGCCGCCGCGTAAACGCTCGTGGCAATAACTCGATGGCCATCGATTCGCGGATCTGGCGCATCTCCTTACGACCAACCGCGCGCCCTTCCTGCGTCTCGATGGCTTTCGCACGTTCCTCGGCAAACTGCCGGACCACCGAAGCGGGAAGAAGTTTCTGTTCGACGCCAAGAGCCAGCAACCAGTGGCGGTCGACGCAATGAACGAGGCCGCCGTCCCGGCAAGGGGAAACCCAGCCGAGGCTCTGCGAATCTTTCGCCGCACACGGTGAAAGAGGGAAAAACGCCAGTCGGGCTTCAAGTTCGTCGGAACGCATCCCCCATTTTTGCGGAAGACGGTAAAGCTGCAGGTTTTTGAACCACATGGGGAAGGGCTGCCAAAAAAGTTTTGATTATAGGGGCGAAGAGTCCCTGATGGGCATTTTGCAACATTATCGACAGCGGATTAGCCACGAGTATTGAATGCCTGGGGGCGAGTGGTTCATAATAGCGCTATGAATGATTCGCAGCCAATTGATGCGCGCCGTCGTATCCGGGAGCTTCAGGCCATCCCGGAACGGGATCGTACGGATGAGCAATGGGACGAGCTCAACGAGCTTGAAATCCGCACCGCTCCGGGAAACCGTGAGTCGGGTTATGCGCTAGATCGCTCGCCGGATAAACGGCAAGGCGGTGCACACGGGCAGGGGCGACGCCCCGATCGTAACCAGGCAGCCAAGAACCCGCAGCGCCCCCCGGAAGCTAAGGGCGATGGTCGCCCGGTAGAGGGAAGGCAGGATGGACGCCCACCCAGGCGCCAGCATCGACGACCGAAACGCCCTCCTGGCGAAACGCCCGGCAACTCGTAGGCAACTCGTAGGTTTCTGCAAAAAGCCCGAGATTTTCCCGAACTCGGGCTTTTTTGGTTATTAAAATCAGCACCTGCTTCATCATCAATTTGCCAGGAAGGAGAGTTGCGTGGCTCGTCCGGTTAAAAGCCGCCGAATCGATTGTGTCCCTGTCGCGCGTTATTTCAAGCCCGTCGGAATCCCGCTGCGAGAACTGGAAGAAATCGTGTTGGGTATGGATGAGCTGGAAGCACTCCGCCTGACCGATCTGGACGGGCTGTACCAGATAGACGTTGCCGAAAAAATGGGGGTTTCGCGTCAGACCATCGGCAACATCCTCGATAACGCTCACCGCAAACTGGCCGACGCACTGTTGAATGGCAAGGCGTTGCGGATTGGTGTCGCGAAGGAAGAAAATCCGGCTGTGTTCTGTTTTCCGCGCTCCGAAAACGATGCTGCAGGCAGTTGAACGGCAACAAGCCTTGCCTTGGATACAATGATTTACAAAAAATCCGATTCTCCCGAAAGCCCGGTAAAATGGACTTTTCGCGGCAACACGGCAGGATTGTGCCGACTTGCTTCTTGCCGTGCGAACAGTTAAAACGTTTTACAGGGAAGAAGGGAGCGTGATTGCTTGAGCAAAGCAAGCACATTCCGGTAACGCATGGAGAACCCGCTCGTGAAAATATCGGAGCATCGAACGATTGATACCCTCATCGGCATCATGTTGATGTTCACGCTTTCCTGCATCAGCGCCGAATCTTTTGCTTACCGCGGGGAAAACACGCAAAGGGATTTGCGCTTCCAGCGTCAAACATTGCCGGAGATGCCGCGCCGCGAACGAGCAAGGGAAGAAAATTTCTCTCCGGCACAACGTCCGGAACGGCTGTCCGTCGAAGAACGGCGTCAATTACGCCGTGACATCAAGGATGCCGGACGGGAAATTTACCCCCCCCGTCCCTGACCTCCATCCTTCACCTTGTTTCGGCCATCGCGCGCCAAGACTGCTAAAATTAGCGACGCAGGACGCATCGTTTGCGTTGGTTCGATTGTTTGCATACCATTTCCATTCCTTTCGTCTGGAGTTTCTCTGGAACAGCGACGTTTCCCCCGTTATTACCTAGCAACCCCCTTGATCGGCTTTGTCGAGCAGGGTGGCGAACGTTACAGCGGAAGTGTACTGAATATATCCGCTGGCGGCTTTTATCTGCATTTATCCCGTCTGCCGGTAACACCGTTGAAAATTCATGGTGTCGATGATTACGGCGAAATCCACTATGCCGGACGTAACGCGTCCGGTTTTGGCAACCTAGTTCGCCTCGAAAAATTCAGCAATGCCCTCGGCATCGGCTTTAGCTGGGATCGTGACGGAATGGACGAAAAAAGTTCCGTCGTTCTCGGCGAAGCCTTGAAAGAACAGCAGACCCGACGTTCTCTCGGACAGGTCAGAACGCTCGATTCGGATGTTGTTCTCGGCGGGCACGTGTCTTCGGCTCTTTCCGAAGACGTTTTTTCGAGCCTGCATCGGATCGGTGCCGGCAAGGTGCGCATCTCGCTTGCGGAAAGCACCTCGATTGATTCAAGCGGAATCGAAATGCTGATGGTTCTCCGCGACAGGGGCATTCCGCTCATCAATATCGGCAGCTGCATCGAAGACGTCATTCAGCGCTTCCAGCTTTCGAGGCCGACTCCCGACAAGGCCGATGACAATGCAGGATGAGTACTTCATGCGGGAAGCCATTTCCCTGGCGCGCTCAGCCGAATGCCTAGGAGAAGTTCCCGTGGGCGCGCTGGTGGTTCGTGACGGAACCATCGTTGGACGCGGTTTCAATTCGCCGATTGGTGAAAGCGACCCAACCGCGCATGCCGAAATCCTTGCCTTGCGCGACGCGGCACGAAATCTGGAAAACTACCGATTGCCCGGCTGTGAGCTTTTTGTCACGCTTGAACCTTGCGCAATGTGTGCCGGAGCCATTCTGCATTCGCGCATTGCACGCGTTGTTTATGGCGCACGCGACCCCAAGACGGGAGTGCACGGAAGTGTAGTCGATCTTTTTGCCGTTGAACGCCTGAACCACCATACCGAAATCGTCGGCGGGGTACTGGCCGAAGAATGCAGCCAACTGCTTTCTTCCTTTTTCGCTGCGAGACGAACTCAACGAGGAGCATGAACATGTTTCTTCGGGTATCGATTGCGCGGCAGGAAATCTGCCTTTTCGACGACGCCGGGTTAGTGCTGCGACGTTATCCGGCATCGACGGCAAGCCGTGGCCCCGGCGAAGAAAAGGGAAGCTTGCGCACTCCGCGTGGCAAACATCTGATTCGCGCCAAGATTGGTACGGGAGCCCCGGAAAACACGGTCTTTGTCAGCCGGCGAGCGAGCGGAGAAATCTATTCGCCGGAATTGGCAGCGGCATTTCCCGAGCGGGACTGGATCCTCACCCGTATCCTCTGGCTATCCGGGTGCGAACCGGGGCTCAATCGACTGGGAACGGTGGACACCATGCGCCGATTCATTTACATCCACGGCTGCCCGGATACTTGCCCCATGGGGACTCCCGCTTCGCACGGCTGTATCCGCATGCGCAATGCCGATCTCATCGATCTATTCGACCGGATACCGCCCTATACCGAAGTGGAAATCTGCACGACGTGATTTTCGGCCACCCTATTCGCGCCTACGGCACGGCGTGCACCATTTCGACCGACTGGATTTCCGTTCTCTCGGGTGTATCAAGATAAAGATGCCCGGCAGGAACAAAGCTTTCCTGAATAACCGCCAGCGCGTCGTACCCTCCGGCGGGAGAGGGAGCCGCATTGCTTACCATGCCGCAAGGATGATCGGCATTTTTCGGAGAAAAAATCAACATGCCGGGGACAACCGGATGGCAGGCATGGATTCGATAAAGATGGCGCTTGACCTTGCCCAGATATTTGGCGCGTGCAACGACCTCCTGCCCGGGATAGCAGCCTTTGCGGAAACTGACGCCACCGAGCGTATCGAAACCGACCATTTGCGGAACAAACTCCTCTTGCGTTGCTGCACAGATCGAGGGCATGCCGGCCAGGATGTCCAGCCATTGCCAAACCTGAACACCAGCCGGACGGGCATTGACACAAAGCGTTGTCCATAGCGCCGCGGCGGCATCGCAGGAAACGACAAGGATAAAGCGGTCCGAGTCAAGACGAATGACGGTGCAATCGCCTGAAGTCCGGGTTTCCAGGGCTTCTTGCGGAATTTCCAGCGCCGCCGCGCGCAACGCGGAAACGGAATGCGTCCCGGACAAACCAATCAATACAGAGGTATCGGATAAGTCCGAAAGCGTCACCTGCGAACGCAGGACATAAATCTGCAAACGTTTCCGGATGAACTCCAGCAAATCCGCGGCCGGAACGACACGGTAGTCCGCCGCCTGGCGATACAGCCAGAAACTGGCGAGCATGCGTCCCTTGGCCGAGCACCAGGACGAGAGCTGAGCCGAATCCGTTTCCAGATGCTTGACGTCGGAAGTCAGCTGATTATGCAGGAAAGACTGGGCATCGGCACCGGAGCATTCCAGCAGCCCGAACTGCGAAAGCGGAACGATTATCGTGGCATCGCGAGCGGCGGAAAGCTCCCCGGCAGGATCGCCAAAATCAAGCACCGATTCATTCTCGATCCGTGCCCCCTGAGCGCCAAGATAGTCCTGCCAACTGGAGTTCATCATTCGCTATGGTTTCCGTATTGGTTAGTGTTTGCGGCAAGAGCCAGTACCCGGTCAGACATGCGCAAGAAGAAACGCTTCATCGTTGCACCTTTCGGATATTATATAGCGCCCTGCGCAGCTCTCTTCAGACCTCAACGCCAAACCGATGTTCAAAATCATAAAAAAACTGATCGCCGTCGGTGTTTTCCTGGCGCTATTATCGGCAAGCGCCTTTGTCTGGCTGATTTCATCGCCGATACCATTGCGCGGCACACAAATCGACTTCCACATTGCCCCAGGCAGCAGCATGCGCAGCGCGGCTAACGACATTGCAGCGTCCGGCATGACACTGAGCCCCTATCTGCTTATCGCCCTGGGCAAAATTCTGCGCGTTGAATCGTCCATCAAGGCTGGCAGCTACCAGATCGAACGCGGAATCACTCCTCTGGAATTACTGCACAAACTGACGCGCGGCGACGTTACACAGGCCGAAATTGTCTTCATCGAGGGATGGTCATTCCGGCAAATGCGGGAAAAAATCGAGGCTCACCCGGATATCCGGCATGACACAGCAGGGCTGACAGACGCCGAGATCATGCGCCAAATCGGTGCGCAAGATAAATTCCCCGAGGGCCTTTTCTTCCCCGATACGTATCTTTTTGCAAAGGGCGACAGCGATATCCGTATTCTGGCGCGTGCCTATCGCGCCATGCAACGCCATTTGTCACGTGAATGGGAGGGCAGGGCGGAGGGGCTTCCGTATACCACAGCACAACAGGCCCTGATCATGGCATCGATCGTCGAGAAGGAGACCGGGCGGGATAATGATCGCCCCCTGGTGGCCGCCGTTTTTACCAACCGGTTACAGCACGGCATGCTGCTGCAGACCGACCCCACCGTTATTTACGGCATAGGGCGATCTTTTGACGGAAATTTGCGCAAGCGCGATCTGCTTGCCGACACCCCATACAATACCTACCTGCACGCAGGCCTGCCACCAACGCCCATTGCCATGCCCGGGCTGGCCTCGCTGCACGCGGCAATGCACCCAGCACAGAGCCCGGTGCTCTACTTCGTGGCGCGGGGCGACGGCAGCAGCAAGTTTTCCCGGACTCTCGACGAACACAACCAGGCGGTAAATCACTATCAGAAAGGAATAAAGTGAGTCTACAAGCCGGAAACCGCCGTGGAAAGTTCATCACCTTTGAAGGAATCGATGGCGCTGGAAAAAGCACCCATATCGCAGGTGTCGAGGCACTCCTCAGGGCACGCGGCCTGAACGTCGTATCGACACGAGAACCCGGCGGAACCGCGCTTGGCGAAAAGCTGCGGGAAATGCTCCTGAATGATGCGATGCATCTTGAAACGGAAACCCTGCTGATGTTTGCGGCACGGCGTGAACATCTGGCGCAAAAGATCGAGCCAGCGCTCTCTCGCGGCGATTGGGTCGTCTGCGATCGGTTCAGCGATGCAACTTATGCCTATCAGGGCGGAGGACGCGGCCTCGACAAAGAAAAATTCGCGGCGCTGGAAAGATGGGTGCATGGACATTTGCAGCCCGATCTGACCCTTCTTTTTGATTTACCCCCTGCCGTAGCCAGCCTGCGGATCGTTGCACAGGGACGAAGCCTAGATCGTTTTGAACAAGAACGGATCGAGTTTCACCTGCGCGTCCGGCAGGCCTACCTTGAACGCGCCGCAACATCGCCCGAGAGAATCAAGCGCATCAACGCCAACCAGGAACTTTCTGAAATAAAGAAACAGGTTGAAGATATTGTCTCAATACTTTGTTTATGAATGTTATAGACCTTCACAAAGAGATATGGGAACAACTCGGCGCGCGCCGCAAAAACTTGCCGCACGCGCTTCTCCTTTGCGGCCAGCGTGGGATCGGTAAATTTGCTCTGGCTTTCGCCTTTGCCAAGGCCATGCTGTGCGAAACCCCCTCCGCGCACTTTTCAGCCTGCGAAACCTGTCCTGCCTGTACTTGGTTGAGCCAGGGCAACCACCCCGATTTCCGTCTTCTGCAACCCGAGATTTTGAACGAAGACACGAGCGCATCACCAGAAACCGAAAACAAGAAAAAACCCAGCCAGCAGATCACCATCGATCAGATTCGCGCGCTCGACGATTTTCTGCATGTCGGAACACATCGTCACGGCATACGTATCGTGTTGATCAATCCGGCCGAAGCGATGAATCGTTCAACGGCAAACGCACTTCTTAAATCACTTGAGGAACCATCGGATAACACATTGTTTATTCTAGTCTCAAGCGAAACAGAAAGACTTTTGCCGACCATCCGTAGCCGCTGCCAGAGCCTCTCCATTCCGCTCCCAGACCAACACCGCGCCAAGGATTGGCTAACCCGGGCAGGGATGAGTGATGGCGGGCATTGGTTGGCTCTGAGTGGAGGATCGCCGTTGCTCGCACTTGATCTGGGGCAAAGCGGAGAAAACGAGTTGCTGGAGGCGCTGATTGCCGAAATGGCACAAGGCGGTGCAATCGACCCGGTAAAAGCGGCGACCAAAATGGAACGTGTGATAAAAACCGCGAAGGGACAAGCCCCCCTGCGAAGAACATTCGAATGGGCACAAAAATGGATCTGTGACTTGTCTCTGGCGGCAGAGAAACTTCCTCTGCGTTATTTCCTTTCCCACGAGCAGTTATTGCACCGCCTGTCCGGATCAACAGACACAGGGAATCTCTTGGCGTTGAACAGGAAAACGATACAATACCGGCTGCAAAGTGAGCATCCCTTGAATAGTCGGCTGTTTCTGGAAGATTTTTTCCAGACTTATGCTGCCGCATTCCAGAATCTCCGAGGAAATCATGGCTGAAGCCGTTGATACCAAATCCACTCCGCGCCCCAGCGTTCTTTCCCTGAATATCAATTCAAAGTCGGCGCTTTACGCGGCATTCATGCCATTGCTGCGCAATGGCGGAATTTTCATACCGACGACGCGCTCCTACAACATCGGAGACGAAGTCTTCATGCTTCTATCGCTGATGGATGATCCGACCAAATTGCCGATCGCCGGAACCGTTGTCTGGATCACCCCCGCTGGAGCGCAAAACAGCAAGGCACAAGGGATAGGGGTTCATTTCAAGAACGACGAAAGCGGCATCGAAGCACGCCGTAAAATCGAGGGGCTTCTTGGCGGCGTACTGCAATCATCCCGCCCGACCCATACCATGTGATCCGCTCAATGCTTGTTGATTCGCACTGCCATATCGATTTTCCCGAACTTGCCGAAAATCTTCCTTCTCTTCTCGCCGCAATGGCCGAAAATGAAATCGGCTGTGCTGTCTGCGTCGGCATCAATCTCGAGGATTCTCCCCGAATCTTGTCTTTGGCCGATCATCATCCGCAAATTTTCGCCTCTGTCGGCGTCCATCCAGAATACGCGGAGGTACGCGAACCCTGCGTCGCCGATCTCGTTACTCTGGCACAGCACCCGAAAGTTATCGCCATTGGGGAAACCGGGCTTGATTACCACTGGCACCGCGATGCGCCGCAATGGCAGCGCGATCGTTTCCGCACCCACATTCGTGCCGCGCGCGAAATCGGCAAACCGTTGATCGTCCATAATCGGGATGCAACGGATGACATACTGACCCTGCTGGCCGAAGAAAATGCCGCAGAGACAGGAGGAGTCCTGCATTGCTTTACCGAGAACTGGGAGATCGCAGAAAAAACTCTGGATATGGGGTTTTATATCTCCCTGTCGGGAATCGTGACTTTCAAGAACGCGAAAACGCTTAAGGAAGTGGCGCGCCGTATCCCGCTCGACCGTCTGCTGATCGAAACCGACGCCCCTTATCTGGCACCGGTTCCGAAACGAGGGAAAACCAATCAACCGGCTTATGTCCGCTATGTGGCGGAAGAAATCGCCCGTCTGCGCGACATCCCCTCTGAAGAAGTGGCCATGGCAACAACGCGTAACTTTTTCCGCCTTTTCCCGACGGCGCATTCTGCATTTCCAACCTGAAATAACGAGATCAAATCCATGAAAGTGTTGCTTATGCTGTGCGCGCTACTTACCCCGATTTTTGCCTCGGCAGGCGCATACGAAGAAATGGAAGAAGCGCTGACGCGCCACGATGCCAGCGCGGTGATCAAACTGGTCGAACGCGGCATGGATGTCAACACCGTCGATCGGCAGGGAAACACCCTGCTTGTTCAGGCCGTACGCGCAGACATGCCGACTCTGGTCGATTATCTGCTACAGCACAAAGCCCGCCTTAACAGCCGCAACCGATACGGCGAAACAGCGATCGGCATCGCTGCCTTCATGGGAAAAATGCGCTATGTCCAGCAGTTTGTCGAGGCGGGGGCCGAAGTTAACTTTTTTGGCTGGACGCCTTTGGCTTATGCCGCATTTAACGGACATGCGCAGATCGTCGATTATTTGCTCAAGCACGGGGCAAAAATCGACGCTAAAACCGAGACTGGCACGACGGCGCTTCATCTCGCCGCGCGAAACGGACATGTAGAAGTCGTCAAGATTTTGCTGAACAACAATGCAGATCCGATGATCGGCAACGAAAACAACCAAACCGCCGTCGACTTCGCCCTGAAAAGCGGCAATGCGACAGTCTTGAACCTGCTACGCGAGGCTGGAGGCCATTCCGGAAAAACGATGGTCATCGACCTGTCCAAATAG
>CAYTWY010000008.1:0-34223 GCA_964440925.1 uncultured Propionivibrio sp.
TGATGGGCGCCGCCTATGGCGGCTCGGGCGGACTGACCGGCCCCCTGCTGTGGCTCGGGCATGTGCTCGCCGGTACGGGCTGGGCGCTGTTCCATATCTTCATCGTGGTGCTGCAGGCATTCATCTTCATGATGCTGACCCTGGTCTATATCGGCCAGGCGCATGAAGGGCATTGATGGCAGGGTTTGTGGGGTTGTCTTAACGCGTATCTCAATCTGAAGGAGTGGTCATGGAAATTGTTCTGGGTAACGTCGCGCTGGCCTGCGGGCTGATCATCGGCCTGGGGGCCATTGGAGCCTGTATCGGGATCAGCCTGATGGGCGGCAAGTACATCGAGGCGTCGGCCCGTCAGCCCGAACTGATGAACGAACTGCAGACCAAGATGTTCATGCTTGCCGGCCTGATCGATGCGGCGTTCCTGATCGGCGTCGGGATCGCCATGATGTTTGCCTTCGCCAATCCGTTCGTCGTCAAGTAAGCGGGCCTCTCCCATCCAACTTTTCAGGGGAAGACAACCGTGAATCTGAACGCAACACTGCTGGCGCAGCTCGTTGTGTTTTTCATCCTGGCGTGGTTCACCATGAAGTTCGTGTGGCCACCCATCATGAAGGCGCTTGACGAACGCGCAGCGAAGATTGCCGAGGGGCTGGCAGCGGCCGAGCGTGGCCGGCAGAGCCTCGATCTGGCGGCCAAGCATTCGGCGGAAACCGTGCGCGAGGGCAAGGAAAAAGCGGCTGAACTGCTGACGCAGGGCGAGCTGCGCGCACAGCGCATCGTTGAGGAGGCCAAGGCGCAGGCGCGCCTGGAAGCCGACAAGGTGGTTGCCGCGGCACAGGTCGAGATCGAGCTGGAAGCGGCGCGGGTGAAAGAGCTGTTGCGCGAACGGGTCGCCGATCTGGCCGTCGCTGGCGCCGAGAAGATCCTGCAGCGCGAGATCGATGTGCGGGCGCACGCCGACATTCTGGCTTCGCTCAAAAAGGAGCTGTGACGCCCATGGCCGAATCCGTCACCATCGCCCGACCCTATGCGCAGGCCGTGTTCCGTCTGGCCTGCGAGAGTCGCAGCGAGCCGCTCTGGTCGGAGCGTCTGCAACGCCTGGCGCTGATCGTGCAGGACGGGGAAATGCGCCACATTGTCGGCAATCCGAAATTTTCCGCCGCGCAAATCGGCGCCCTGTTCGTCTCCCTCGTCGGCGAAGGGCAGGATGCCGAGCTGGTGCGCTTTGTCGGGGTGCTGGCGGAGAACGAGCGCCTGGGCGTGTTGCCGGAAATTTCCGCGCTCTATGAACAGCTCAAAAGCGCGCACGAAGGGGTCAAGGCAGCGGTGGTGGCCAGCGCCTATCCGCTCGACGCGGCGCAATTGAAAGATTTGATGAACAGCCTCGAAGCGCATTTCGGCAGCAAGCTGCGTCCGCGTGTCGAGGTCGATGCCGCGCTGATCGGCGGAGTCAGGGTGACGGTTGGCGATCAGGTATTCGATGCTTCCGTGCGTGGCAAGCTTGAGGCGATGGCCACGGCGCTCAAGAACTAGGAGATATGCATGCAATTGAATCCTTCCGAGATCAGTGAGCTGATCAAGAGCAAGATTCAGAATCTGGATGTCGGCGCCGAAACCCGCACGCAGGGAACGGTGGTCTCGGTGACTGACGGTATCTGCCGGGTGCACGGCCTGGCCGATGCCATGCAGGGCGAGATGCTCGAATTTCCCGGCGGCTCGTTCGGCATGGCGCTCAACCTGGAGCGCGATTCGGTCGGCGCGGTGGTGCTCGGCGAATACGAGCACATTACCGAAGGTGATACGGTGCGTACGACCGGACGCATCCTCGAAGTGCCGGTCGGGCCGGAACTCCTGGGTCGGGTGGTCAACTCCCTTGGCCAGCCGATCGATGGCAAGGGACCGGTTAATGCCAAACTCTCTGACAAGATCGAGAAGGTGGCGCCTGGCGTCATCTGGCGTAAATCGGTTTCGCAACCGGTGCAGACGGGCTTGAAGTCGATTGACTCCATGGTGCCGATCGGGCGTGGCCAGCGCGAACTGATCATCGGCGACCGGCAGACCGGCAAGACGGCGGTCGCTGTCGATACGATCATCAATCAGAAGGGCAAGAACCTGATGTGCATCTACGTGGCGATCGGTCAGAAAGCTTCGACCGTAGCCAACGTGGTGCGCAAGCTGGAAGAGCACGGGGCGATGGAATACACCATCATCGTCGCGGCAACGGCAGCCGAGTCGGCGGCGCTGCAGTTCATTGCGCCCTATGCGGGGTGCACAATGGGCGAGTACTTCCGCGATCGCGGCCAGGATGCCCTGATCATTTATGACGATCTGACCAAGCAGGCCTGGGCCTACCGTCAGGTGTCATTGCTCCTGCGCCGTCCGCCAGGACGGGAAGCCTATCCCGGCGACGTGTTCTACCTGCACTCGCGCTTGCTCGAACGCGCCGCACGTGTCTCGGAAGCCTGGGTCGAGAAATTCACCAACGGTGAAGTCAAAAGCAAGACCGGATCGTTGACCGCGTTGCCGGTGATCGAGACACAGGCCGGCGACGTTTCCGCTTTTGTGCCGACCAACGTGATTTCGATCACCGACGGCCAGATCTTTCTCGATACCGACCTGTTCAATGCCGGTGTGCGTCCGGCCATCGATGCCGGCATCTCGGTGTCACGCGTCGGCGGCGCGGCGCAAACCAAGCTGATCAAGAAACTGGGCGGCGGTGTGCGCCTGGCGCTGGCGCAGTATCGCGAGCTGGCGGCTTTCGCCCAGTTTGCCTCCGACCTCGACGAAGCGACGCGCAAGCAGCTTGATCGGGGGCGTCTGGTCACCGAGCTGATGAAGCAGCCACAATATGCGCCGATGACCGTTGCCGAAATGGCGGTCACGCTGCATGCCATCAACAAGGGGTTTTTCGATGACGTGGCGGTAAAAAAGGCGCTCGACGTCGAGAAGCAGATGCAGGCGTTCGTCCGGCAGAAGCATGCCGCGCTGCTCGATGCGATCGAAGCCAGCAAGGAACTGGATGCGCAGTCCGAACAGGGACTGACCCAGGCCATCGAGGAGTTCAAGGCCGCGCAGGCCTGACCGACCGGGATAAACTGTCATGGCAAGCGGCAAGGAAATACGCAACAAGATCAAGAGCGTTGAAAGCACGCGCAAGATCACCAAGGCGATGGAGATGGTTGCCGCGTCGAAAATGCGCAAGGCGCAGGATCGCATGCGCGCTGCCCGCCCGTACGGCGAGAGAATCCGGCGCGTGGCCGGGAACCTCTCGCATGCCCTGACCGACTACAGCCACCCTTTCCTTGAGGAGCGCGAGGCGATCAAGGCGGTTGGCCTGATTGCCGTGACTTCCGACAAAGGGCTGTGCGGTGGCCTCAATACCAATGTCTTGCGCCTGGCGCTTTCCCGGATGAAGGAATGGGACGCCGAAGGCAAGAAGCTGCAGGTCACCGCTGTCGGCAACAAGGGCCTGGGCTTCATGCTGCGTGCTGGCGCCAATGTCGTCTCGCAGCTCACCGGGCTCGGCGATACGCCGCACCTGGAAAAACTCATCGGCCCGACCAAGGTGCTCCTCGATGCCTACCTCCAGGGCGAGATCGACGTGGTCTATATCGCCTATACGCGCTTCATCAATACCATGAAGCAGGAGCCGGTGATCGAACAGCTGCTGCCGCTTTCCGGCGAACTTGCCGGCAGCAACAGTCCGAACCGCTGGGACTACATCTACGAGCCGGAAGCCAAGGCGGTGATCGACGAACTGCTGTTGCGCTATGTCGAAGCCCTGCTGTACCAGTCGGTGGCCGAGAACATGGCGTCCGAGCAGAGTGCGCGCATGGTGGCGATGAAATCGGCTTCCGACAATGCCAAGAACGTGATTGCCGAACTCAGGCTGGTCTATAACAAGGCGCGCCAGGCGGCGATCACCAAGGAGCTGACGGAAATCGTCAGCGGCGCGGCGGCGGTCTGAGCGGGCGAATGAAGTTAATTGATTGAGGATACGACGATGAGTCAAGGAAGCATTGTTCAGTGTATCGGCGCTGTGGTGGACGTCCAGTTTCCGCGTGCGGCGATGCCCAGGGTCTATGACGCGCTGCTGCTCGACAAGAGTGAAGAGCACGAAGGGTGCGAAGCCGATCTGACCTTCGAGGTGCAGCAGCAGCTCGGCGACGGCATCGTGCGCACCATCGCCATGGGCTCGTCGGACGGGCTGCGGCGCGGCATGAAGGTCAATAACACCGGCGCGCCGATCTCCGTGCCGGTCGGTGATGCCACCATCGGACGCATCGTGAACGTCCTCGGGCGTCCGATTGACGAAGCCGGCCCCATCCAGACCGCCGAGCGGCGCGCCATCCATCAGCCGGCGCCGAAATTCGACGAACTCTCGCCGTCGGTGGAATTGCTCGAAACCGGCATCAAGGTGATCGATCTGGTCTGCCCGTTTGCCAAGGGTGGCAAGGTTGGCTTGTTCGGCGGTGCCGGCGTCGGCAAGACGGTCAACATGATGGAACTGATCAACAACATCGCCAAGCAGCATGCCGGTTTGTCGGTGTTCGCCGGCGTCGGCGAGCGCACCCGGGAAGGCAATGACTTCTACCATGAAATGAAGGACTCCAACGTTCTCGACAAGGTGGCGATGGTCTTTGGCCAGATGAACGAGCCGCCGGGCAACCGTCTGCGCGTGGCGCTGACGGGGCTGACCATGGCCGAGCGCTTCCGTGATGATGGCCGCGACATCCTGTTCTTTGTCGACAACATCTACCGCTACACGCTGGCCGGCACCGAAGTCTCGGCGCTGCTCGGACGCATGCCTTCGGCCGTCGGTTACCAGCCGACGCTGGCCGAAGAAATGGGTCGCCTGCAAGAACGCATCACCTCGACCAAGGTCGGTTCAATCACCTCGATCCAGGCGGTGTATGTGCCGGCCGACGACCTGACCGATCCGTCGCCGGCGACAACCTTCCTGCACCTTGATTCGACCGTTGTGCTCTCGCGCGACATCGCCGCCCTGGGCATTTATCCGGCCGTCGACCCGCTCGATTCGACCTCGCGTCAGCTTGATCCGCAGGTGATTGGCGAGGAGCATTACAAGGTGGCGCGTGCGGTGCAGATGACGCTGCAGAAGTACAAGGAACTGCGCGATATCATCGCCATTCTGGGCATGGATGAGCTGTCGCCGGAAGACAAACTGGCCGTCTATCGGGCGCGCAAGATCCAGCGCTTCTTGTCGCAGCCGTTCAATGTGGCCGAAGTCTTTACCGGCACGCCGGGCAAGTACGTGCCGCTCAAGGACACCATCCGCGGTTTCAAGATGATCTGCGACGGTGAGTGCGACAGCATCCCGGAACAGGCGTTTTATATGGTCGGCAGCATCGAGGAAGCGTTCGAGAAGGCCAAGACGCTTTAAGCCCAAAACAACGCGCCGGATGCACTGCCCATGGTGGCGCATCCGGTGCAGAGGATAAACCATGCCACTCAGAGTCCATGTCGATGTCGTCAGTGCCGAAGAGCTGATTTTCTCCGGCGAGACCGACTTTGCCGTCTTTCCCGGCGAAGCCGGCGAACTGGGCATCTATCCGCGGCATACGCCGCTCCTCACGCGCATCCGGCCGGGTACGGTACGTCTGAAAATTCCCGACCGCGACGATTACGAGCTGGTCTATGTTTCCGGCGGCATCCTCGAAGTGCAGCCGACCCTGATCACCCTGCTTGCCGACACGGCGATCCGTGCGCACGACCTCGATGAAGCGAAGGCCATCGAAGCACGTCAGCACGCCGATGAAGCACAACAGAAACGCTCGGCCGATATCAGCTACGCAACGGCCGAAGCCGAGCTGGCGCAATCCATTGCCCAGTTGCAGCGCATCAAGAAAGTGCGCAAACAGCACTGAGCCCCCGGCGTCACGTCCGTAGCGCCGGTCCGCGCCGCCGCTGGCAGTCAGCGGCTCTCTTGCTATAATTCTCCGCCTTACGCTCCGCAGTTCTGTCGCAATTAAACGGGGAGAAACAACTGCGCGCTCCACACAATCCCGGCGCGGCTTCGGCAACGATAAACAAGGGGGTGCCAAAGACCTGTTGGCGGAATTGCCAGGAAAGGCGGCACATCAAAGCTCACCGCTCCGGAGACAGGCCTTCGCGCTTTTCTCAAGACCGGCCATCACCGACATTTTTACGCATCCTTTCTAGGAGTTTTGATGGATCTTCGCCCCTTTGACATTCCGCCACTCGACCAGAGCCTGGCGCACGATCTGCAATACAAGATCGACCGCAAGACCAAGCCGCTCGGCGCGCTCGGCCAGCTGGAACGCATGGCGCTGCAGATCGGACTGATTCAGCAGAGCCTGACACCACGCCTGACCGATCCGCAGCTGATCGTCTTTGCCGGCGACCACGGCGCAGCCAAATCAGGGGTTTCCGCCTTTCCGCAGGACGTAACCTGGCAGATGGTGGAAAATTTTCTCGCCGGCGGGGCCGCCATCAACGTATTCGCGCGCCAGAACGGCTTGCGCCTCAGTATCGTCGACGCCGGTGTGGCGCATGACTTCGGCGAGCGTGTCGGTCTGATCAACGCCAAAATCCGAGCGGGAACGCGCAACTACATCGAAGAAGCGGCAATGAGCCCCGGCGAATGCGCGACGGCACTGCAATGGGGTGCCGCTCACGTCACCGCGCTGGCCGCACAGGGCTGCAAGATCATTGGCTTTGGCGAAATGGGCATCGGCAACACCGCCTCGGCCTCGCTGATTACCCACTACCTGACCGGAGTGCCGCAGGCCGATTGCATCGGACGCGGCACCGGGCTCGACGATGCCGGGCTGGCACGCAAGCGCCGTCTCCTGGAACAGGCGTGCGCACGGGCAGGGCGGCTGCACGATCCGCTGCAAGTGTTGGCGGAATTCGGCGGTTTCGAGATCGCCATGATGGCCGGAGCGATGCTCGCCGCCGCCAAAGCACGCATGGTGCTGCTCATTGACGGCTTCATTGTCAGCTCGGCGGCGCTTGTCGCAGCACAGCTGGCGCCGGCATTACCGCAGTATTGCATCTTCTGCCATCACTCGCTCGAGCCGGGGCATCGTGCGCAACTGAAGGCGCTGGACGCCGAGCCGCTGCTCGATCTGGAACTACGCCTGGGCGAGGGAACCGGAGCAGCACTGGCCTTGCCGCTGGTGCAGGCAGCGGTGAATTTCCTGAACGAAATGGCAAGCTTCGAATCGGCTGGTATTGCCGACAAATGTTGAGAGCCCGCCAGAACCGGGGACTCAATCTCCAACATGGACCTCGTCAAGCATGCGCGCCGCCAACTCGCCCTCTTGCCGGCAGACAGGATCCGCGCCCCGCGGCCCCGTCCTGATGTGCTGGCCGGCGCGCTGGAACAAACGCCGCTCGCCGAACTGGACGGCAAGCAGTAAAAAAGATATCCTTCACACCCTCCGCGCGCCCGTAGCTCAGCTGGATAGAGTACTGCCCTCCGAAGGCAGGGGTCGGACGTTCGAATCGTCTCGGGCGCGCCAGTTGATACCAAAACTGGGCACTTCTTCGGATGTGCTTTTTTATCCCCGCAATCGCAGCGGTCAGGGCGGCATAACCCCTCGTCATCGCCGCCATATTTCCCGACACGACAATTTCATCGGCCAGCAGGTGCCAAATAGCACTTGGCAAGGCACTTGTCCTTGAACTTGGCCTAGATCGCCTTGCTGAAGGCGTTTATATCGCTCGGCAGCGATGCGTTCGGCTGGTAACCGGCCGAAGTATTCATGATCCTTGAGTCGAAATTCCAAACAGCGTAATCTGCTGTGATTTCGTCATATCCACGATATCCGACCAATAACTCTGCCTCCGGCATCAATAAAATCATGTTCTGGATAGCGGTTACGTTGTTCCTCATTCTTCTTGTAGGACTGCTTGTGTTGAAGCAGCGGCAATCGCGGAAAACAGACGGGGCGCTTCCCTACAAAAAGCTACCCTTTCTTTTTACACCGGCGGAACGCTCGTTCTTGGGCGTGCTCGATTTGGCCGTAGGCAGCAACTTCCGCGTATTTGGAAAAGTACGCGTGGCAGACGTCCTTGCCGCCGACACCGGATTGGCCAAAGGGCCACACCAAGTCGCACTAAACAAGATCAATCGCAAGCATCTCGATTTTGTTCTATGCCGCCCAGATGACCTGAGCGTGCGTTGCGCCATCGAACTCAACGATAGATCGCACCAGCAAAAGCACCGACAGAACCGGGATGAATTCTTGGCCGACGCATGCCGCAGCGCAGGACTCCCCCTGATTATGTTTGACGCGCGCCGCACCTATGCCGCTGCGGAAATTAGCGCCCGGATTACCGAAGCGACTGCAGCCTCTCGTTCAGAGCGTACCGAACCGGTACTGCGCGAACGGATTCCGGAAAATTCTCCTGTTGCTTCGATAGAACCGGAAATAGCGCCGCTTTGCCCACGATGTTCGAGTGCGATGACCAAGCGGATTGCGAAAGGTGGCGACAACGCCGGGAAGGAATTCTGGGGATGCTCGAACTTCCCCAAGTGCCGAGAAATCGTGACGATTTAATTTTCTATGTATTTATAGCCCCACGTGTTACCTGGACAGATCAGCACGGGCTACTCTTCGGCCTAAACCGACCTTTAGGAACCGACCCGAATCAGTCGACAATGCCGTACATTCCAGCCGTTCTGCCGAAAAATTTCTTAACCCCCAGCTTCTCCTTCCTGCACTTTAAGCGTGAGCAAAAAAGAAACAATGCTAAGCAGCAGAAAAGCAACAGGCGGTGCGGCAGAAGAACCGTGTGTGCGCTTTCATCGCCCATGACAAGCCAATTTATGGCATATTGGCGCATCGCGTATTTGCCCGCGGTTCGCCACCGCAATCCACCATGAATGCTGCCGCGCCCGCCGCTCCTGTCATTGCCGACCTGCACGCCGGCCACGAAATCGTCGCGCGCATTCCGCTCGCCAATCCGCTGCTTGCTGCCGCAGAAATCGAGATTCTTCTCGATGCCCTGGCCCATTCCCCCCCCGATCAGGACAGCCGCTTCCAGCTGCTCGAACACTTGCGCATCGCGACGAACTTCGTCTGCGACGAACTGGACAAGCGTTACCTGAACAGGCCGCTCCCCCTTGATGAAACTGAAGAAGGATTGTTCCAGAAGGTCGTTTCGCTCTGGTTGAAGACAAAAAAGGCCTACGCGCAGTGCGCTCTGGAAACCAGCCGGACAGAACCGTCGCCTCCCGTGCTACGCCTGGCCACGCTTCTGCAACGCTGCATCCACTACGGCGGCATGCTCATTGTCGCGCACCAGCGTGCGCGGCGCGAAATCCCCCGCGGCATCTGGCTGGAACTGCACGGTTACTACGCCAGCGCCGAGGAACTGGGGGTGGCACGCCTGCCGCTGCCCGGGGTTTCCAGCATCACCGCCAGCTATATCTCGTTCCTGTTGTGCGACATGGCCGGCTGCTACAGTCTGCCGCTGCGCGACCAGCTTCTGCTGCAAGCCTGGGCGCCCGACTGGGCCTCGTCACAGGTCAGCCTGCACCGCGCCGGCGCCGGAGAAACCCTGCCTGCGTTTGTCATCGACCTGCTGTATGACGGCGCCCTGCGTCCGGTTGCCGAATGCCTGCAAACCGACCAGATCCGTCGCCTCGACACCGCGCCGCTGGCGGCACAGCTACGCCAGCTACGTAAACGCCTGCGGCAGAAAACACCGCCGGAGCATCTCGGCCTGGGCGGAAACTGCACTTCCGGGCATTGCCTGCGCCTGCTCGAATATCTCGACCGCCCTTGGTCGCAGGCACGCGGCGCACGCCGCTTCCGCCGCCATCCGACCTCCGGCCAGGCGCGCCTGTGTTCCGGTTTCGAGGAAATGCACTATTTCGTTTCCGGACGCGAGTTCGCCCAGCCTGACAGCGCGCACGCCTATAACCGGCAGGAATATGAAACCCTGTTCGCTTTCCGTCACCAGGTTGATCCGCAACAGGTTCTGCAGATCCGTCAGAGGCAAATCGGCTTTGATACCGACACCTGGGAAGTAGTCAACCAGTCGGCCAACGGATTTCGCCTGATGCGCAGTCTCTCCGGACGGAAAATGCTGCACGGACAGCTGCTTGCCCTGTGCCCGCACGACAGCGAACGTTTCCTGCTGGCCAGAATCACCTGGCTGATGCAGGAAAAAGGCGGCGGTCTGATCGCCGGCATCCAGGCCCTGCCGGGCATACCGACGGCAACGGCGGCACGCGTGCTGGAAGTCGGCAGCGAATGGGGCAACAAATACCAGCGCGCTTTCCTGCTCCCGGCTCTGGCGTCGATTGGCGAAGCCCCATCGCTGGTTCTTCCGCCCGGCTGGTACCGCAACGGTCGCCTCGTCGAAATCTACACTGATGCACCGCAGCGCCTGCGACTGACGCAGTTGCTCGAGGATGGCCCGGATTTCGAGCGGGTCAATTTCGCCACTGCCTGAACACGGAAGGACGCGCGGCCAACCGTACGGTTCCGATTTTGTGCCGACTTTGCGTTATGATAGCGCGCTCGTTAATGTACAAAGTGCATCATGTCCGGCCTTCATCCCGAAACACCAATCCCCAGCGAAATCAGGCTGCATCAGAAATCCCGCCGGCTCGAACTGAGCTTTTCCGACGGCCGGCGTTTCGAGTTGAGCTTCGAGTTCCTGCGCGTATTCACCCCCTCGGCCGACGCTCGCGGCCATGCTCCGGGTCAGGAAACCCTGCAAGTCGGCAAGCAGGAGGTAGACATCCTGCGCATCGAGCCGGTCGGCAACTACGCTATCCGTCCGATTTTTTCCGACGGGCACGAAAGCGGCATCTATTCCTGGGATATCCTGCATGGCCTGTGCGAACACCGCGACGAGCTGTGGCAAGCCTATCTCGACCAGCTGGAGGCGCAGGGCGCCAGCCGCGACCCGGCAAAATGTCCGCCGCCGCCCGTCAAACCAGCACCGTCCTGCGGCAAAAGACGTTGATTTGCTTCTGACTGTCCCCAGATAAGCCGTACCATGAATGCAAAAACCCATTTCGGCTTCGAACAGGTTGCCGAGGCCGAAAAAGCGCGCCGCGTCGCCGATGTCTTCGATTCGGTCGCCCTGCGCTACGACCTGATGAACGACCTGATGTCCGGCGGACTGCACCGGTTGTGGAAAGCCTTCACCATCGACCGGAGCGGTGTCCGCCAAGGTTCGCGCGTACTCGACGTGGCCGGCGGCACCGGCGACCTGTCGCTCGCTTTCGCGCGCAAGGTCGGCGCCAGCGGCCAGGTGTGGCTGACCGACATCAACAATGCCATGCTCACCCACGGCCGCGACCGCCTGTGCAACAAGGGCTTTCTCCTTCCGGTCGCCCAGTGCGACGCCGAGCACCTGCCGTTCCCGGACGATTATTTCGACTGTGTCAGCGTCGCCTTCGGTCTGCGCAACATGACGCACAAGGATGCCGCACTGGCCGAGATGCGGCGCGTGCTGCGCCCCGGCGGACGTCTGCTGGTCCTCGAGTTCTCGCATATCTGGAAAGCGCTGGCGCCGATTTACGACTTCTACTCGTTCAAGGTGATCCCAAAAATCGGTGAGCTCATCACACAGGACGAAGCCAGTTATCGCTATCTAGCCGAATCGATCCGCATGCACCCCGATCAGGAAACGTTGAAACGCATGCTGGAAGAAGCCGGACTGGAACGCGTCGATTATTTCAACCTGACGCTGGGCGTCGTTGCCCTGCACCGGGGATTCAAGTTTTAAAGGAGATCTACATGCGCAAAATCCTACTGGCTCTTTTCGTTTCCGTCTTCGCTCTCGGTTTGCACAGCGGCGACGCCGAGGCGGCGCGCCTGGGCGGCGGCAAATCCTTCGGCATGCAACGCCAGTCGCTGGCACCGCGCCCCATGGCGCCGTCCCAACACGCCACCCCGACGCCACGCCCGGCCCCCGCCTCGGCGCCTGCTCCGGCCCCCAAGCGTAACTGGGCCGGGCCTCTGGCCGGCCTGGCTGCCGGCCTGGGCATCGCCGCACTGCTGTCGCACTTCGGTATGGGCGAGGGCATGGCCAATATCCTGCTGCTCGGCCTGCTGCTCATGGCCGGCGTCTTCCTGCTGAAACTGCTCTTCCGGCGCAGCGCGCCTCAACCCGCCAGCACGCTACACTACGCCGGAGCCAGCGCTGGCGAGGCACAAACCTCGCCGTTACCTGCCGCTTTTCCCGGTAATTCCGCCCCCCATGCGCCGCACCTCCCGGACGGATTCGACAGCGAGGCTTTCCTGCGCGTCGCCAAGCTCAATTTCGTGCGTCTGCAGGCGGCCAACGACGCAAAGAACCTCGACGACCTGCGCGAATTCGTCAGCCCGGAAATCTACGCCGAGATCAAACTGCAAATGGACGAGCGCGGCAATACCGCGCAACAGACCGACATCGTCACACTGGAAGCCGAACTGCTTGAGGTCTCGACCGAGGCCGGCCGCCATATCGCCAGCGTCCGCTTCGGCGGCATGATCCGCGAACAGGCCAACGCGCCAGCCCTGCCTTTCGCCGAAGTCTGGCATCTGAGCAAGCCGACGCAAGGAAACAAGGGCTGGATCATTTGCGGCATCCAGCAGCTGCAGTAAATCGCCACCGGGCAGGAGGGCGCCGTGGCCCCCTGCCCGCTTTCAGCCGCGCAGTACTTTCTGCGGCATCCATCGCGCCCACGCGCCCCGAGCCATGTCCGTTGACCGACCTTCGCCGCGCTGCCTGATGGTGCAGGGGTGCACCTCCGATGCCGGGAAATCGGTACTCGTCGCCGCTCTCTGTCGTGTTCTTGCCCGACGCGGCGTGCGGGTCGCCCCATTCAAGCCGCAGAACATGGCGCTCAATTCGGCGGTCACCGTCGACGGCGGCGAAATCGGCCGCGCCCAGGCGTTGCAGGCTCTTGCCGCCGGCGTCCCGGCACACAGCGATTTCAATCCGGTACTGCTCAAACCGGCGACCGACCGGCGCGCCCAGGTCATCATCCACGGCAAGGCGCTTTCCGATCTCGACGCCTGCGCCTACCACGCCTACAAGCCGCGCGCCATGCAGGCGGTTCTTGCTTCCTGGTCGCGCCTGTGCGCAGCCTACGACTGCCTTCTGGTCGAAGGCGCCGGCAGTCCGGCGGAGATCAACCTGCGCGACCGCGACATCGCCAACATGGGGTTTGCCGAAGCGGTCGATTGCCCAGTCATCCTGATCGCCGACATCGACCGCGGCGGCGTCTTCGCCCATCTGGTCGGCACCCTGGCGCTGCTCTCGCCGAGCGAACAGGAGCGCGTCAAGGGTTTTGTCATCAACCGCTTCCGCGGCGACATGGCTCTGCTCGAATCCGGCCTGCGCTGGCTCGAAGAACGTACCGGCAAACCGGTGCTCGGCGTACTGCCCTATCTGCACGGACTCTATCTCGACGCCGAAGACGCCCTGCCGCGCGAACAGGAGGCCAAAACCGGATGTACGCTGCGCGTCGTCGCCCCGGCCTATCCGCGCATCGCCAACCACAACGACCTCGACCCGCTGCGCTTTCATCCACAAGTCGAATTCACCTTCGTCGGTCCGCACGACACCCCGCCACCTTGCGACCTCGTCGTCCTGCCTGGCTCCAAAGCCGTCCAGGCCGATCTCGCTTGGCTGCGGGCAATGGGCTGGGAAGACTTCATCCGGCGCCACCTGCGCTACGGTGGCAAACTCATCGGCATCTGCGGCGGTCTGCAAATGCTCGGCCGCTGGCTGCACGATCCGCTTGGTCTGGAAGGCACACCAGGGAGCCAGCCCGGCCTCGGCTGGTTCGATTTCGAAACCACCCTCGGCGCCGAAAAACGCCTGGAGAACGTGCGCGGCAACCTGAATCTCCCGTCGCCAGAAGGAAAGTCGTCGCCGGTTTCCGCCTACCGCATCCACATGGGCGTCACCCGCGGCCCGGCCTTGCAGCATCCGGCCATCCTGCTCGACGGCGAAGCCGAAGGCGCCCTGTCGGCCGATGGACAGATCATGGCCACTTACTGTCATGGCCTGTTCGACGAGGCGGAAGCGCTCTCCGCCCTGCTCGCCTGGTGCGGGCAACGCGGGAGCACACCGTTCGATCCGCTCGCCCGACGCGAACGCGATCTCGACCGCCTGGCCAACGCCGTTGAAGAGCACCTTGACCTCGAACGTCTGGCAAAATGGCTTCCTCTGCCCGCCCCACGATAAATCGCCGATGAAACTCCCCCTGCCCGAAGCGCCCGCCCTCGCCTTCAGCGACACCCTGCGCCAGCATATCGGCGCGCAGATCCGCGCCAGCGGCGGCTGGATTTCCTTCGCCCGCTTCATGCAGCTGGCCCTTTACGCGCCAGGCATGGGCTATTACTCGGGGGGGGCGCACAAATTCGGCGCCGCCGGCGATTTCGTCACGGCACCCGAAATTTCACCGCTCTTTGCCCAGTCGCTGGCAACACAAGTGGCACAAGTCATGGCGCTCAGCGCGCCGCAGATCATCGAAGTCGGTGCCGGAACGGGGCAACTGGCAGCCGATCTGCTGCTCGAACTCGAACGCCGCGATGCCCTGCCCGAGGCCTACGCCATTCTTGATCTGTCCGGCGAATTGCGCCAGCGCCAGCGCGCCACGCTAAGGCAGCAGGCACCGCATCTGGCCGGGCGCGTGCACTGGCTCGAGCGCCTGCCGCAACAGTTCTCCGGCCTCGTGCTGGGCAACGAGCTGCTCGACGCCCTGCCGGTTCACCTCGTACGCTGGCATGCGGAAGAACCGGGAAGGATTGTCGAACGCGGCGTTACCTGGGAAAACGACGCCTTCGCCTGGCGCGAGCGCCCGGCCAACGGGCGCGTGCTCGACTACGCGCAGGCGCTGGCCGGAGAAATCGAGCTGCCCGCCGATTATCTGAGCGAAATCGGCCTTGCCGGCGTCGACTGGACCGCCACCTGGGGGGAAATCCTCGATTGCGGCGCCCTGTTGTTGATCGACTACGGCTTTCCGCGCCATGAGTATTACCATGCCCAACGCAACCGTGGGACGCTGATGTGCCATTACCGCCACCAGGCACACCCTGATCCGTTCTTCCTGCCCGGATTGCAGGACATCACCGCGCATGTTGATTTCACTGCGATCGTCGCCGCCGGATTCGCCGCCGGACTCGATTTTCTCGGCTACACGACGCAGGAAAACTTCCTGCTCAACTGCGGCCTGCCCGAGTTGCTCGCCCGCACCCCGGCCGACAATCCCTTGCGCTATCTGCCGCAGGCCCGCTCGGCACAGAAACTCATTTCTCCGGCGGAAATGGGTGAGCTATTCAAGGTGCTGGCGCTCGGCAAGGGACTTGAAGAAACGCTGACCGGCTTCATCCGCGGCGACCGCAGCGAGCGCTTGTGACCCCCCGCGCCGGCTGCCGGCACGGCGCACCCCGCCGGCGCACGCCGTTCCTGACTATCGCTGACAGACGCAAGCCGCGTGTATCAGCGCACGCGCATCGAGCCTGACTTCCTCGCAGTGCGCATGGCGTTTGCGCTCCGCAGCCTGTTTGCGCGAATGATCGACCCACGCGGCCTGCAGCACCTCGTCGGTGAACGCCTCGTTCTCGCGATTGCACGCCTCGTCGAGTATTTTGGCAAAACGGATTTCCATGACTGGCCTCTTTTCTTCTTCCGCGCACCCGGCGGCGCACCGATACGTCCATTAACGAACGACCGGCAAAACGGTTGAATGACACCCGATCAGCGCTCGCTACGCGCCTTGTACCCGACCATGAAATCCTGCACTGCCACTACGCGCGCCGCGCGCACAGATGGCGCAATCCGCGCCGGATCGGGGCAGGTACGGGCAATGGCCGCGGCATCGACACGCCGCACCGCGTCCAGCGCCTGCGGCAAGAAATCGGCGCCGGGAAGGGGTTTGTCTTCCCAACCGAGACGTCCATGGTAATCGCAGGCACAGGCCTCGAGCAGTTGCGCAAAGCGCTGCGGGCGGCGCAAGGCATCGCAATGCTCGAACAGCTTGAGCACGGTTTCCGCCCGCAGCTCGGCAGCGCGCCGGATATCGCCGTGATAACGCGCCGTGAGGCACGCCAGATCGCGGCATTCGAGCGGCACCTTAAGGCGTGCGCACACCGCCTCGACGAGCCGCACACCGCGTACCTCATGCCCCGGATGACGGGGCAGATCCTCGCCCGGCGTCAGCGCCTTGCCCAGATCATGCAGGAGTACCGCGAAACGTACCGGCAACGCGCAGGCGCGGCGCGCGCCATACGCCAGCGCCAGCATCACATGCACGCCGGTATCGACTTCCGGATGGTAATCGGCGCGTTGCGGTACACCAAACAGGCGATTGAGTTCGGGCAAAAGATGCGCCAGGGCGCCACAGGCGCGCAAGACATCGAACATGCGCGCCGGGGCTTTCTCCATCAATCCGCGGGCCATCTCCTGCCACACCCGCTCGGCCACCAGCGCGTCGACTTCGCCGTTGTCCACCATGCGGCGCATCAGTTCGACTGTTTCCGGCGCCACGGAAAAATCGTCAAAGCGGGCGGCAAAGCGCGCCAGGCGGAGAATACGCACCGGATCCTCGACAAAGGCCGGACCGACATGGCGCAGAACGCGCGCCGCCAGATCGGCCTGGCCATTGAACGGATCGTGCAGCGTTCCGTCCTCGCCACGCGCCATGGCGTTGATGGTCAGGTCACGGCGCGCCAGATCCTCTTCGAGCGACACATCCGGCGCCGCATGGAAAGAAAACCCGGCGTAGCCGCGCCCGCTCTTGCGCTCGGTGCGCGCCAGGGCATACTCCTCGTGCGTCAGCGGATGCAGGAAAACGGGAAAATCCCGGCCCACCGGACGGAAACCGCGCGCGCGCATTTCTTCCGGCGAGGCGCCGACAACCACGTAGTCGCGATCCTGCACCGGCAGACCGAGCAGTTCGTCGCGCACCGCACCACCGACCGTGAATATCCGCATATGAAGCAGCCCCCCGGCGACCTTATCGTCCGGCACGCCGGCGATATGCGTCAAACCGCCGCGCCAATCCTCCGGTCAGGCAGTCCGCAAGCGCCGCCTCCAGCCCCTGCGGCTGCCAGCCGGGGTAGTTGTGACGTCCGCTGCCAACGCTATCTCGCTGCATCGAGCGCAGATTGTCACGGGAAAGCGGTGGGTTGGGCAGCCAGCCAAGGACTGCGGCCAGAAGGCAAGCCAGCGCCCCGGGCAGAACAACGACCGGTACCGGCCGACCAAGCAAGCGGGCAAAATCGCACACCAGCTCATCCAGCCGGCAGATACGCGAACCGCACAGCTCATAGAACTGGCCGAAACTGGCCGGCCTGTCGAGACAATCGCACAGCACATCGGCCACGTCGCCGGCATGCACCGGCTGCACCCGCATGGCACCACCGGCCAGCGGCACTATCGGCAGGCGTTCGAGCAGGCAGGTCAGGGTTTTTAGCAAGGCATTGCCCGGAGCAAGGACGAGCGACGGACGGAACACGGTGACATCGAGCTCCGGCGCCGCACCGAAGACGACGGCCTCGCCCGCCGCCTTCGAGCGCAAATAGCCCGACGGGGCATCGGCGGCGGCTCCGAGCGCGCTGACCTGAACCAGGCGGCGAACTCCGGTCTGGCGCATGGCGGCGATAATCTTCTCAACCAGAACGACATGCGCGGCGGCAAAGCGCTTGCCGTACGGCTTCGCCGTATCGCGGTCATGCAGGATACCCACCAGATTGACCACCGCATCGACCCCTTGCATCAGGGAAACGAGGGTCTGCGGATCGTGAATGTCGGCCACCCGGGCTTCGATCCGGGGCAAGAGCAACAGATGCCTGGCCCGATCGAGGCGGCGCACCGGAAGGCGGATACTCAGTCCGCGCTTTGCCAGCCGGCAAGCCAGGGCCGTGCCGAGGCACCCGTTCCCCCCCAGCAGCAGAATCCTTTCAAGTCGCATACTCCCTCCGCCCGGAAAAATCGTCGCAGCGCCCGATTCTACGGCAAATACTCGCTCTTCGATTCACCACTGACGCGTGCGTCGACCACGCCGAGACGGTTTTTCAGCGATTGCGGCCGACCGTCGAACAGCGCCGAATAATAGACTGCGTTGCTCATCACCTTCTTGACGTAATCGCGCGTTTCGCTGAACGGGATCGTTTCGGCGTAAATGGCGCCCTCCAGCGGCACCTCGGCCTGCCACCTGCGCGCCCGTCCCGGTCCGGCGTTATACGCCGCCGAAGCCAGAAGCGGATGGTTGCCCAGGCTTTCCAGAACCATACGCATATAGGCGGTACCGAGCATCAGATTGGTTTCCGTGTCGTGCACCTGGGTCGGCTTGAAATCCTTGAGCCCCAGCTTTTTCGCCACCCAGCGCGCCGTCTCCGGCATCAGCTGCATCAGCCCGGCGGCACCGACCGAGGATTTGGCCTGGGTCACAAAGCGGCTCTCCTGGCGCATCAGGCCATAGACCCAGGCATCGTCGAGCGACTGGTTTCTAGCCGCCGGACGCACCTGTTCACTGTACGGCGACAGGTAGCGCTGTTCGAAATCGTGCTCGTTCTGTGTGCGCTCGGCAGCGGCAATGGCACGGTCATAGACGCCGGCACGCTTGGCCATTTCCGCCGCAGCCAGCAATTCGCGGTCGTTCAGCCCGCGCAAGCCCCAGTTCCACTCCCGGACGCCTTCGACACGCATGTTCAGGCGCAGCAAAGCCAGCGCGCGCTGCAAACTGATATTGGCGGACAGTCGCCCCATCTCCTCGCGACTGGGCGGCGATGCTTTGGGCGGCACGGCAATCGGCCGGCCGAGTTCCTCGTCGGCCAGGTTACCGTAAAAATTGGCCTGCCCGGCAATCTTCCGGTACAGGGCGCTCGCCTCGTCGAGACGTCCGCCGGCACGGTAAGCACGCCCCAGCCAATAAACCCAGACCGGCTGGGCAGAAAGCGACGACGGCATTTTCTCGATCGTGCTGCGCACGCTGCCCCAGTCCTGGACGCGCAGGGCGGCACGGACTTTCCATTGCAGGAGTTCCTCGGATAACGGCGTCTCAGCGGCTTTGCCGAACCACTCCTGCGCCTCCGGCCAGTGGCGCAGCGCCGCTTGCCAGGCAATCTGACTCCACGCCCAGTTCTTCTCGCCGGAATGCAGGCGTCCGCCAAGCCGCTCCAGTTGCTCGGCAGCGATACGCGGATCGTTGCGCGCCAGGCGGGCAATCGCCAGAGCGGCCAGTTCGCGGTACAGACGCGTATTGGCCGGCGCCGTTTTGGCCAGCCAGGACATCGACGCCTCGCTCACCGCCAACGCCGTGCGGGCGTCCGGCGTCTGACTCGGGGGCAGATAGTTCATGCTGTAGCGCGCCGCGCTCAGCTTGTTGGCTTCGAACTGGCGGCGAATGCGCGCCCACACTTCGTCGGCCAGCACACGTTTGTCGATAATCAATGCCTCCAGCACCGGATAGCAACCCTCCGGCGGATCGACCAGATTCAGCCAAAGCGGAACAGCATCGTCAAGCACCCTGGCATCGCCCTTGGCCATACGGCTTTGCAGGGCATTACAGGTCAACTCCTGATCGGGCTGGGCAAGCGCCGGATATTCGGCGTCGAACTCCGCCCATTGCTGCTTGCGTGCGAGAAACTTGAGCCAGTCGGCGCGCAACCTGGCGGCGACGTAGGTATTTTCGTGCCGTGCCAGAAAGGACCTGATCGCAACCGGATCGGCCGTGTTCAGATCGAGGAGCAAGCGCCAGTAATCGACATAGGGTTGCAGCGGGTAATCCTGGAGTTCTGGCGCCGACGCCAGGCGTTCCAGTTTTCCACGCTCACCGCTACGTACGGCATCGCGCGCAGCGAGAAAACTCTCGTCAGCCGTCGGCGTCGCGCCAAGCGCTGGCGAAAACAGGGAAAAAAATCCGAGGAGGAGGGGCAAGAGGGGTGTGCGGACGAACTTCATGATAAGCTGAAAGGCCTGTAAATACAGCCTTTGCAGGATACCACAGGAGTCTCCGAGTGAACCCGGAAAATCTTGCCGATGCCGACCTTGGCGCGCGGAAGACACGCGAACGCTTGCGTCGTGAAGCCATCGCCCGGCGCCTGGCGCTTTCGCCGGAACGACACGCACAGCTCTCGGCGCGCATCCGCGCGCATGTGAAGAAGGATTTCGCCCCGCTGGCCGCGCTACGCGTCGCCTTCTGCTGGCCGCAGCGCGGCGAACCCGATCTGCGTCCCCTGATCGAAGAATGGCTCGCTGCCAGACAGGCGGGATTCTGCGCCCTGCTGCCGGTCGTACGCTCGCCCGGCGCAGCGCTCGCCTTCCGCGCCTGGCGTCCGGAATCGCCGATGACGATCGATCGCTACGGCATTCCGACGCCGCGCACGGGCGAGTTCATCACGCCCGAAGCGCTGCTGATCCCGGTCAATGCTTTCGATGCCGAAGGCTACCGCCTCGGCTACGGTGGCGGTTTCTTCGATCGCACGCTGGCCGCGCTGGCGCCGCAGACACCGGGCATCGGTATCGGTTTCGAGCTCGGCCGGGTCGCCTCGATCCGGCCGCAAGCGCATGACCGGCGACTGACCGCCATGGTCACCGAGGCGGGCGTTTTCCGCTTCGCCTGAGAACGCCCGCAGCGCCTACAACAGGCGCCCTTGCGCGCCACGTGCACCACCCCCCCGCCGGCGACGGACAAACTCCTCCAGTTGCGCCGCCGGCAGCGGACGCGAGAACCAGTAGCCCTGAATCTCGTCGCAATCGTACATGCGCAACAAATCCCCCTGCTCTTCGCTTTCCACCCCTTCGGCAATCGTCTTCAGCTTCAGGCTGCGCGCCATCTGGATGATCGCGCGCACGATCGCCGCATCGTCCGGATCGCCGACCAGATCGCGCACGAAGGACTGGTCGATCTTCAGTTTGTCGACGGCAAAGCGTTTCAGATAGGTCAGGCTGGAATAGCCGGTGCCGAAATCGTCCACCGACAGTCTGACCCCCAACGCCTTCAGCCGGCGCACCACCTCCAGGGTATCCTCCGCATCCTGGATCAGGATCGACTCGGTCAGTTCAAGTTCAAGCCAGCGGGCGTCGAGATCGGAAAGCACCAAGGCATTGATCACGCTGCCGACCAGATCCATGCGCCGGAACTGCACCGCCGACAGATTGACGGCCACTGTAAACGGCGGCAGACCGGCGTCCTGCCAGGCTTTTGCCTGGCGACAGGCTTCGTTCAGCACCCAGGCGCCGATCGGCACGATCAGCCCGGAATCTTCGGCTACCGGGATAAAGCGTGCCGGAGAAATCAGGCCGCTCTCCGGGCTGTTCCAGCGGATCAACGCCTCGACGCCGACGATACCGCCTTCCTGCAGATCCATTTGCGGCTGATAGTGCAGCACGAATTCGCCGTTTTCCAGCGCCTGCCGTAACTGCGTTTCCAGGGTCAGATGCTCGACCACCTTGCGGTTCATCTGCTCGGTGAAGAAACGGTGCGTATTGCGCCCGCACTCCTTGGCGTGATACATCGCCGTATCGGCTTTTTGCAGCAGGGTGTCGAAGTCGTCGCCATCGTCCGGAAAAAGGGCGATGCCGATGGAGAACGAGGAACTCAGCGTGTGCTGGCCGATGCTCAGCGGTTCGGCCATGCGCTGCTCGATCTTTTCGGCGATGCGCGAGACCGACTCGCTGTCGGGAACGTCGTTGAGCAGGATGACGAACTCATCGCCGCCCTGCCGGCTGATAGTGTCGGACTCGCGCACGCATTGCTTCAGGCGCTCGACGACTTCCCTGAGCAGCAGATCGCCGACCGGATGACCGAGCGAATCGTTGATGGTCTTGAAACGGTCAAGATCGAGGAACATCAACGCCACGCGGCTGTGCTGGCGCACCGAGTGGGCCTTTGCCTGCTCAACGCGGTCGCGCAGCAACAGGCGGTTGGGCAGCCCGGTCAACGTGTCGTGGTGCACCAGGAGTTCGATGCGCCGTTGCGCTTCCTTGCGCTCGCTCATGTCCGAATAGATATACACGAGGTGCTTCGCCGTGCCATCAACCTCGCGCACCACCGAGATCCCCAGCCATTCGGGGAACACATCACCGTTCTTGCGCTGGTTCCACACTTCGCCCTGCCAGTGCCCGTAACTGGCCAGCGCTTCCCTCACCTCGGCATGGAAAGCCTCGTCGTGGCGCCCGGAAGCGAAATATTCCGGGGTCTTGCCGAGGATCTCCACATCGGCAAAGCCGAGCGCGGAAGCAAACGCCGGATTGACCATGATGATGCGGTGCTGGGCGTCGGTCACCAGAATGCCTTCGCCGCTGCAGCGCAAGGCTTCGAAAGCCAGCTTCAGTTGCTCCTCGGCACCCCGCCTGGCGCTGATATCGGACAGCGTCATCACCACGCCGCAACCGTCGTCGAGATGCTCGGCCGGCAGGGGCGAGGTGTTGATCTCCATCCAGCGCAGCGCACCGTCGGGGAAACGGAAACCGAGCACGGCATCGCGCACCGGACGCCCTTCGCTGCGGGTAAACACCACCGGCAAATCGGCAGGGGCACAGAGCGAGCCGTCCTCGCGCAGGCGCTCGAAATCGAGATCTTCGGAGCAGCGTCCGAGCAGACCGCCCGCCGCGCAGCCCATGAATTCTTCCGCCGCCCGGTTGGCGAAAACGAACCGTCCCTGCGGCGAAACCACGACCAGCCCCTCGGCCATCACCGAAACCACGGCACGCAGGCGATTCTCGCTTTCCTGCAGGCGCTGCATGATCTGCCGCAATTCGTCGATGCTCTCGACAATGCCGACGTAGTTGACGATTTGCCCCAATCCATCCTTCACCGGAGAAACCAGCGCCCGCGCCCAGAACAGGCTTCCGTCGCGGCGGCGCAGTTGCAACTCGCCCTGCCAGTCGCTCCCGGCCTGCAGCGCCTTCCCCATCGCTTCGGGCAGGGAAGGATCGACGTCTTGCGGAAAAAGCAGGCGCGCACTTTTTCCCAGCGCCTCTTCCAGCGCATAGCCGGTACTGACGGCAAACCTGCGGTTCACATACTCGATGCGCCCGATGGTATCGGTAATCAGGACGGTAGCCGGATTCTGCTCGACAGCCAGCGACAGTTTGTTGGCCCAGGCCTCGGTCAGACGTCTCTGGCGCGCGTCCTCCGCCTGTCTTTCCTGCAGGGTTTCAGCCAGCGCACTGCGCCCGAGCAGGCGGCGGATATAGAAGAGCAGAACGAGAGTGCCGAGAAGGCCAAGCAGCGGGACGGCATGCAGCGGGCGCGGACGATTTTCACCGAACCAGGCACAGGTAGCCTCGACCTCGACCGTCCAGGTGTGTCCGGCCAGCTGAAAATCCTCGCTATACACCAGCGGCGGCGCACTGCCCGGCGAATACTCGAGATCGTTGTTCCAGCTCACGAGCAGTTGCTTTTCCGGCCGCTGCCGCTGGTCCAGCAGACGGATGCCGAACCCCGCCTCTTCCAGCTCCGGGTTGAGGGCGGAAAACAACTCGCGCAGATGGATCAGCACCGAGAGCACGCCGGAGAATCGCTCGCGCCGCTCATCGCGCCCTTGCGGCACCCCACCGCCACGATAGACCGGCAACGCCAGGCTGATCATGTCAGCTTGGCGCGGATCAACCACCAGCGGCTCGACCTCGCTCACCGTCAGCGCGCCACTCGATGCCGCCTGCTCGATCAGGCGGGCGTGGGGCGCATGTGCATTGGCGTCGTAACCGCCATACTGCGCCCCCAGTTCGCTGGGAACCACATACAGCAGGGGGAAATAGAACGCCGGTTCGCTACTGTCACGCACTTCGCCGCCGGCCCCCCGGATGGCGAACTGCTCACCCCATAATTTGCGTCCGTCCGCCTCGAAAGCCGCGCGTTCGCCGGCCGATACACGCGGGAACCAGAGGTAGGCGTGCACTCCGGAGAGGCCGGACATCGGTTCGGCGAATTTCCTGAACGTCGGCCAATCCACCTGTTCAACGCTGCCGAACAGGCGACGCAAGGTAGCCAGATTCTCCAGCGGCTGATTGAGCTGCTTGATCAGCGCCGCGCTCCGCTGGCTGGCCTCCAGCTTGAAGCGTTGTTCCTGGCGATCATGCTCGACAGCCAGCAGGGAGACATACACCCAGTAGGTCATCGCACTGCCGAGCAGGGCGACGACGATGAGTACTGCCCAACGGGTCAGTTGCAGGAAGCGGAGATCGCGCGGCAAGGAAATTCAGGCCTGAATGGTCAGTCGGAGGCATGCCCGGGGCGTGCGCCGCAGCAACCAGACGCCGCGCAGGCCTGCAGCATACGTTCCAGCGCGGTCTCAAGAAGCCGCGGCGGACAGCCGAAATTGAGGCGAACCCATCCCGGCAGACCGAAGTCGCATCCATCCGACAGGCCCACCCCGGCAGCCTCGAAGAACTTCTGCGGGTTCGCAGCCCGCAGACCACGCGCATCGATCCAGGCCAGATAAGTCGCTTCGACGTGCGTCATCGACAGCCCCGGCATACCGGCCACCGCCGCCTCGAGGCGCCCCCGGTTGGCGCGCAGCACGTCAAGCAGGGCTTCACGCCAGGCATCGCAGTGCGAATACGCGGCCTGTGCCGCAGTCAGACCGAGGACATTGACATCGGGAACAATGCCGCGCATGGCGCGGCGCACGCGCTCGCGCAGCGACGCCTCGGGGATCACCGCGAACGAACAGCCGAGGCCGGGGATGTTATAGGTTTTTGACGGCGCCATTAGGGTGATGCAGCGCTGCGCGATATCGGCGTTGAGCGCCGCCAGCGGCTGGTGGCCTCGCCCGGCATCGAGAATCAGGTCGCAATGAATCTCGTCGGAACAGACGATCAGTTCATGCCGGCGGCAAAATTCCGCCAGCGCGGCAAGTTCCGCGTCGTCCCAGGCGCGCCCGATCGGATTGTGCGGATGGCAGAGCAGGAGAAGGCGCGTCGTCGGCGTCAGCGCCGCTTGCAGCGCCGCGAAGTCCCAGCTCCAGCGCCCCTCGCGCAGCTGCAGAGGAACCCGCGTCAGCGCCCGCCCGGCAAACCCGGGGGCAAAGAGAAAGGGCGGATAGACGGGCGTCGCCGTGATCGCATCGCCGTCTACGGCACGACAGGCCAGGTTCAGTCCGGTGACAAGGCCGGGTAGCCACACCAGCCACTCGGCCTCGACGCTCCAGGCATACTGCCGCTGCAGGTACGCCAGAACCGCCTCGCTCAGCTCGGGACGCGGCGCGGCATAACCCAGACAGCCCTGCGCCAGGCGTTCCTGCACGGCCTGCAGGATGGCCGGCGGGGCGGCAAAATCCATATCCGCCACCCACATCGGCAGTACCTCGCTTCCGGCGTATTTGTTCCACTTGATCGAGTCGCCCCCCCGACGCTCGATCACTGCGTCGAAGTTGAAGGAAAAAGCGCTATTCATGAAACCAGACTGCTCCTGCAAAACCGCCGTACCCGTAAACATCCGCCCGCAATCGGTGCCCGGAAAGAGGAAAGCGCGGAAAGTGTCCCCCCGGCCTCACGCATCGAGATGCGCATAGAGCGCCGTCGACAAATAACGTTCGCCGAAAGACGGCGTAATCACCACCGTCAGTTTGCCGGCATTCTCCGGCCGCGCCGCCACCTTGAGCGCCGCCCACACCGCCGCACCGGAGGAAATCCCGACCAGCAGCCCCTCTTCCGCCGCCATGCGCCGCGCCGTAGCGAAAGCATCGTCGGCGCTGACCCGCACGACCTCGTCGAGCAAAGCGACGTTGAGCACCGCCGGCACGAACCCCGCGCCGATGCCCTGGATCGGGTGCGGCCCCTTGCTGCCGCCGGAGAGCACCGGCGAGGCATCCGGTTCGACGGCAACGACCTGAACCTCGGGTTTTCTCGCCTTGAGCACCTCGCCAATGCCGGTGATCGTGCCGCCGGTACCGACGCCGGCTACCAGGATATCCACCGCTCCATCGGTATCACGCCAGATTTCCTCCGCCGTCGTCGCCCGGTGGATGGCCGGGTTGGCCGGATTCTCGAATTGCTGCGGAATGAAATAGCGCGGATCGGCCGCTGCCATCTCGTCGGCGCGCCGGATCGCACCGCCCATGCCCTCGGCGCCCGGCGTCAGCACCAGCTCGGCACCGTACGCCTTGAGCAGCAACCGCCGTTCGCGGCTCATCGTCTCCGGCATGACGAAACAGCACTTGATGCCGCGCGCCGCGCAGACCATGGCCAGGCCGATGCCGGTATTGCCCGAGGTCGGCTCCAGGACGATCGTCTCGGAGGTGATCTGGCCGGCCGTTTGGGCGGCGTCGATCATCGCCGCCGCAATACGATCCTTGACGCTATGCGCCGGATTGAAGAACTCCAGTTTGGCCAGCAGCGTCGCGTCGATTCCAGCCGACAGGCGATTGAGCCGGACAAGGGGCGTATTGCCGATCAGCTCGGTGACATTATTGGCGATTTTCATGCGCAGTGACTTTCTGTCAGGGCAAGGCGATTGTGACGACCGATGCCATGGTAGCCGATTCCCGCCGCTTCCATGCTCTCCGGCTCGTAAAGATTGCGCCCGTCGAAGATCAGCGGCGTCTTCATCAGCGCTTTCAGTTCGGCAAAATCCGGGCTGCGATACATTTTCCATTCGGTAACGATAAGCAGCGCATCGGCCGCACGCACGGCATCCATCGGGTTATCGACAAAGCAGATGGCGTTTGCCAGCCCCGGCGTGTCGGCAAAATCGGCGGCCAGAACCTGCCGCGCTTCGTCAACGGCAACCGGGTCGTGGGCGATGATCGTCGCCCCGGCGCGCAACAGGCGGGCAATAAGCACGCGGCTCGTCGCCTCGCGCATATCGTCGGTTCCCGGCTTGAAGGCCAGCCCCCAGAGCGCGAAACGCCGATCCGACAGATCCGGGCCAAAATGCGCCACGATTTTTTCGGCCAGCACCTCTTTCTGTGCCTCGTTGACCTGCTCGACGGCTTCCAGGATTTTTAGCGGCCGGCCGGCATCGCGCCCGGTATGACGCAGCGCACGCACGTCCTTGGGAAAGCATGACCCGCCGTAGCCACAGCCGGCATAGAGAAAATGGAAACCGATGCGCTGGTCGGAACCGATGCCCTTGCGTACCGATTCGATGTCCGCGCCAACCCGCTCGGCCAGGTTGGCGAGCTCGTTCATGAATGAAATACGCGTCGCCAGCATGGCATTGGCCGCGTATTTGGTCAGCTCGGCCGAAGGAATGTCCATCACGATCAGGCGGTCGTGGTTGCGCAAAAAGGGCGCGTACATTTCACGCATGATCTCCATCGCCTGCGCGTCATCGGCCCCGACGACGATGCGGTCGGGTCGGTTGAAGTCGTCAAGAGCCGCGCCTTCCTTGAGAAATTCGGGATTGGACGCCACGCTGAACGGCGTCGCCGCGCCGCGCCGCGCCAGTTCCTCCTGCACCGCCTGCCTGACCCTGGCGCCGGTACCGACCGGCACCGTCGATTTATCGACGATCACCCGGTATTCGTTCATTCTCTGTCCGATAGCGCGCGCCGCCGCCAGTACGTACTGCAGGTCGGCCGAACCGTCCTCGTCCGAGGGGGTGCCCACGGCAATCATCTGCACCAGACCGTGCGCCACACTCTCGTCGACATCGGTGGTAAAGCGGATGCGCCCGGCGTGGGCGTTGCGCCCGATCAGCTCCTGCAGCCCCGGCTCGAAAATGGGCATCCGCCCTTGCCGGAGCATTTCGATCTTGCGCGCGTCAGTATCCAGACACAGCACGTCGTTGCCCATTTCCGCCAGACACGCCGCCGACACCAGACCGACGTAGCCGGAACCAATGACCGTAATTTTCATCGATTTTTTCTCTCTTCCCTGACTAGCGCCCCACCGCTTCTTTATGCGCCTTGCCGCGCAACAGATACCAGCGTTCGTGCGGGGCGTACTGCGCGCGAAAGACGCTTTTCCCGACATTAAACCCGTCTACGCTGATTCCGGCAATATCCAGAAACGAATGCGGCAGATCGGCCATGCTGAGCGGCCAATCGCGATGCTGCTGCAGATGGCGGTATTCGCGCGGATGCGTCGCGATCAGGGTCGGCGACAGCCAGAACAACGCCGCCGACTGAAGATCGAAACGGCTACCGATGGCATGGCCGAACAGTTGCCGCTCGTCGTCAAGCAGGTTCTGCCCGTGATCCGAGACGTAGAGAACCGCCGCCTCGCTCTTCTCGGCGGCGACAATCCGGATCACTTCGGAAACCACCCAGTCGGTATAGAGAATACTGTTGTCGTAGGCATCGACGAGTTTCTCGCGTGCCGTCTGCCCCCCCCGGAACAACGCGAATTCGCCCGGATAGCGCCGGTCGTAGCGCCAATGACTACCCTTGGTATGCAGAACGATGAACACGGGTTGATCGGCCGGCCTGTTGCGCACAATATCGCGCAACGCATCGACCAGAACGCGATCCAAGGCACGATCGAAATAGCGCCGCTGCTGCGCTTCCGCCGCCACGTGCTGAATAAATCCGCCCCAGCCATCGGCTTCCTGCGTCGATAGCCAGTAAGTCGCAAAGCCGGCCTGATTGAAGGCGCTGATCACGCTCCGCTCGGCGAGAAGGCCCTTCCAGTCGCTCACCGGGCGCAGGCTGAACATCGATACCACGGCCGGCGCCGTCAGCGGCGCGTTGGTCAGCAGGTCCGGCAAAGGGACGACGCCGGGCGTACGCAACAAGCGCGGCGTCGTCTCGCGCGCATAACCCATCAGGCTCCAGTTCTGCGGCCGCGAGGACTCGCCGACGATCCAGACGAAAATACGACGCGGCGAAGTTTCCCGCGGCACAACCCGGGCAAAGGAAAATTCCCGCCGCTGCGCCAGCATTTCCCCGGCTTCCGCCCTCAGCACCAAGGCCAGCGCGCCCTGAAATACCGGCCCCATGGGCGCGCCAAGTTCCTTGCCGAGTACGTCGAGCACCGCCTCGCGCCAGGAATCCTCGTTACGGTAAGTATTGAGCAGTTGCCCGGCGTAAACCGCCAGCAACAGCGACAGGCTGACCAGGCACAATTTGCCGGCGCGCGGCGCCGGCAGCCTGCGGATGCCGGAAAGACCGAGCAGATAGACCGCCAGAAAGATCCCCAGCGTAGCCAGCACCGGCCACAGGAAAGCGGCGACGAACTCGATACTCTCCCGATAATCGGTCAGCGCGATGCCGAAGTAGGCGCTCGACAACCGGTTCCCGTAATTGAACAGCATGAACAGGTCGGCACCGGCCAACACATACAGTGGCGCCGCCCAGAGGTGGAATTTCAGCGGCCGCAGCCGCAACCCGGAGAAAAAACCGAGCCAGGCCAGCGAAGTAAACACATTGAAGAGAAACAGGGGGTCGAGCCAGCCGCGACCATCGACCAGAAGCTGTTGCAAGAGCAGCGGCGAGACCAGATAGCCCCACAACAACGCCAGCGCCGCGTATCTCGTTTTCATCTCTCTCCCCCCCCCCGGTTTCGCCCAATAAACCACAGGCGGCACGCTGTGCGTGCGGCAATCGTGCATCCTGGCACGAGCCTTCGCCCCGGCCGCGCTACAATAGCCGGAAAATGGTGGCAATGCACTTGGCGCGACCGTTTTCCGCTGCCGATCGGCACGAAAGTGCAGGAATCCTCCGGAAAAAACGTCGCACGACACCCTGTTCAGGTTCATTCAGGTTCACTATGCGCAACCGTTCTTCCTCGTCCAGCCTGGGCGCCGGCCTGATTGCCTGGATTTCGACCTTTGCCGCGTGCTGGATCGTTTTTCTGGCGCTCACCCAGAGCACCGGCCTGACGCTGGTGTTCTCGGTCTTCGTCGCTCTCGTCGCTTTCGACCTCGGGCGTCGTTCGCTGCGCCTGTCCTTCTTCATCATTGCCGGTGGCCTGCTCGTCGTTCTGGCGCGCGGCCTCTATCTATCCTTCGCCTGAACCGACCGCCATGACCAATTCACGCCACCTGCTGATCTTCCGCGCCTACGGCCTCGCCGACCTGCTGGCCCTGGGGTGCGCCTGGCTGCTCGCCGCCAAGGTCTCCGGACAACTGATGGAAGGCTTTTCGCTGCAGACCATGCTGGAAATGCGCTTCACCCTGGCCAACGCCATCGGCGCCCTGCTGCTCATGGGACTGTGGCTGATCCTGTTCCGCTTCCACGGCCTGTACTTCCTGCCGCGCCACAAAGAAAAATTCGCCCCGCTGCGCAGCATCGCCCTCGCCACCGGGATCGGCACCCTCCTTTTCGCTGCCCTCGCCCTGTTCTTTCATATCCGCCTGTTCAGCCCGCTCTTCTTTCTCGTTTTCTGGCCAACCGTCGTCCTGTTAACCCTGCTTTTCCGGCACAGCATGCAGCAATTGCTCGGCCGGCTGCACGTCGGCGACAACAACCGGAGAAACATCGTCATCCTGGGCAGCAAGCAGTCGGCGTGGGGCTATGCCAATCATATCGGCGAGGATAGCGCCGCGTCCTACCAGCAGCTCGGCTTCATCGACGACATCGTGCTCATTTCCGACTTCCCGGCGCAGCCCATCGAAAAACCGGGCGATTTTTCCTCGCTGCTCGAAGCACAGGTCATCGACGAAATTGTCATTGCCATGCCCATCCGGGCCTGCTCGGCAGCCATTCAGGAGATCATCGACCAGGCACACGAACGCGGCATCGCCGTACGCTTTCCCATGTCACAGATTTTCAGCGGCATGACACGCAACGATATCTGGCGCGTGCGCATGGAAGGCAGCCTGCGCTCGGACGGCGTGTTCACCCACGATCTCGTCGTCTATTCCGGACACGAAGTCGGCATGCGCTATCTGGTCAAGCGTCTGTTCGACCTCGTCGTCGCCGGCCTTGTCGTCGTCCTCGCCGCACCGCTCATGGCTCTGGCGGCACTGGCCATCTACCTCAGCTCCGGCCGCCCGATCATCTTCGTCCAGGATCGCTACGGCTACAACGGACGCGTATTCAGGCTGTACAAGTTCCGCACCATGGTTCCCAACGCCGACGCCCTGCAGGATTCGCTGCGCGCAAAGAACGAGCGCGACGGCGCGGCCTTCAAACTGAGCGACGACCCGCGCGTCACCCGCATCGGCCACTTCCTGCGCAAGACCAGCATCGACGAACTGCCGCAGCTGTTCAACGTCATCAACGGTGACATGAGTCTCGTCGGGCCGCGCCCGCTGCCTCTGGCCGACTACCGGCGCATGACCAATTCCTCGCACCGGCGGCGCCTCAGCGTTCTGCCGGGGATTACCGGCCCGTGGCAGATTTCCGGCCGCGACAACATTTCCTTCGAGGAATGGATGCAGATGGATCTCGATTACATCGACAACTGGCGCCTGCGCGACGACTTGAAGATCCTCCTGCTGACCGTGCCGGTCGTCCTGCTGGCGCGCGGCGCCAAATAAGCGCCGGCGGGTCAATGCGCGCGGTGCTCCTGCCGCACACGCAGCGCATCGGGCAGCGCGGCGAACTCGACCGGGCGCGGCCAGAACCGCTCAGACCAGCGCTTCGAGAAAGGCCTTGAAACGGGCGCTATTTTTGCCCAGTGCGTATTCTTCCGCGACGATGGCCTGCGCGCGCGCGGTCATGGCGCGCGCGTCGCAGTCCCCGGCGGCAAAGCGGCAGATCGCCTCGGCCAGCGCGGCAGCATCTTGCGCCGGCACCAGCAGGCCGGCCTCCTGCACCAACTCGGGGATCCCGGCAATCGCCGGCGCGATAAGCGGCAGCCCGGCACGCATCGCTTCCATGAGTACCACCGGCTGACCCTCGGTGACGCTGCACAGGACAAACAGGTCGGCCTGCGCATACAGCGCCAGAACGTCCTCATGAAAGCGCGCGCCAAGCAGGTGTACCTTCTCTTCCAGCCCCAGCGCCGCAATCTGTGCCGTGAGCGCCGTTCGGCGCTCACCCTCGCCAACGATGGCGCAATCGAAATCGACGCCGCGCGCGCGCAAGAGGGCACACGCCTCGATCAGCAGATGTTGCGCCTTGTGCTCGGACAACCGGCCAACGTTCAGCAGCTGCAACGCGCCCTGCCTTGGCCGGCGCGGCAGCGCTTCGCGCAGCGGCGGAATGCCAAGTGGAATGTGAACCAGGGCGTCCGGCCTGAGCGCCGGGAAATGCGCCCGCAGGTAAGCGAGGTTGAAGCGCGAGATCGAAACGATGGCCTGCGCGCCGAGCAGTTTGTCGGCCAGGTCGGGTGGATGGTCGAAGGTCAGATCCGCGCCGTGCACGGTCAGCGAATAGCTCGCTCCGCCCAGGCGCTTTGCCCAGAGGGCGACGGCCGCCGCTCCATACGTGAAATGCACGTGCAGATGCAGCCGGGGATAAGCGGCGAAGCGGTGCAGCAACAGTGCCGCACCGCTGATCTGGGCCAGCGTCGTACCCAGACGCTCGGCACAGAACGGCGCGCGCAGGAGAACCGCCAGATAGCGCCACGGATGCCGGCACAATGCGGCGAAGTGTGCGGCGAGCACTTGCGCCGGACGCGCCGCGCACAGATACTGAACGTCCTTCTGGATCTCACGCATACGCGGATGCACCTGCGTTGCCGCCGGCCGATGATTGGAAACGATGGCAAAACGCAGATCGGCCTGCCGCAGGGCTTCGAACTGATCGAAGACAAAAGTCTCGCTCAGGCAGGGAAACACCGAATTGAGAAACACGAGGGTGACGTTCATGCCAGATCCTTCAACAAAATTGTCGCCCGGCCGTGCCGCCGCACAGCGCTTGTGATAAGGTCACAGGCTTGAAAAAGCCCGCATCCGCGATATTCATGGCCAACAAGGAGAGATCCTCTTGTCGGGATTGATCAGTACACTGTTCATCTGGGGCGGCCTGTTGTTTTCGAGTCTGCCCTTATTGTATCTTCTCGCCACCACCCTGGCGGCGCTCGTTCCCCGCAAAGCCCCGCCCGCCGACCCGCGGCACCGCCGCATCGCCGTCCTGATCCCGGCGCACGACGAGGCGCTGCTGATTGCCGGAACGGTCGCCGATGTCTTGCGCCAGGACTACCCGCCCGCCGCCCGCACGGTTCTTGTCATCGCCGACAACTGCAGCGATGCTACCGCCACTCTGGCGCGCACAGCCGGCGCCCGCGTGCTCGAACGGCAAGGCAATCCGGGCAAGGGACAGGGGCTGTACGACGCGCTCGCCGAGCTGATGCGGGAAGACTGGGATGGCTTCCTGATCATGGATGCCGACTCGCGCCTGCACCCCGGCACCCTGACGGCGCTCAATCAGGCGCTGGCGCACGGCGCCCAGGCGGTGCAAATCCGCTACGGGGTGCTCAACCCGCACGAATCGCTCCAGACCCGCGCCATGGAGCTGTCCACCGCTTCCTACAATGCCCTGCGTCCGCTCGGCAAATCACGGCTCGGCCTCTCGGCCGGCATCAACGGCAACGGTTTCTGCCTCACCCGCGCCACGGTGGAACGGGTGCCCTATCTCGCGCATTCCATCGTCGAGGACATCGAATACCACATGCTGCTACTCAAGGCCGGTATCGGTGTCGATTTTCTCGCCCAGGTGTGGGTCAAGGCGCAGATGCCGACCGGCGGGCACGGCTCGCGAGTGCAGCGCGTGCGCTGGGAACGCGGCCGCATTGCCACCATCCGCAGCTACGCGCCGCAACTCTGGCGCAGCCTGCGCCAGGGGCAACGGCGCGCCCTCGACGGACTGATCGATGTGCTCATGCCGCCCGTCAGCCTGGTTTCCCTCGCCCTGTTGCCGGCGCTGCTCGCCGGCCAGCCGGCCGCGCGCCTTGCCGCACTGTGCGGCGTCGCCATTCTCGGTGCGCACTACGCGCTGGCGGCCTGGCGCTTCGGCAGTCTGCCGGGGCTGTTGGTGCTCGCCGCCTATATCCCCTGGTATGTGCTGTGGAAGAGTTACGTCGTCATCGCCTCGCTGCTCACCGAAAAGGATCTGCCCTGGATCCGCACCGACCGCCACGCCCACATCGACCCCCCGGCACAGGAAAAATAAGCCGCCGACATGCCCGCGACGTTGTCCGTTCACCCGCCCCGCGCCTTCTTCGCGCCCCTTGCCGCACTGCTCGCCCTGTGTCTGGCACTGTCCGCCTGCCTGCCTGAACAGCCGCGTTGCGGCAAGCCGGTGACGCCGGCGCAGGACGAGACGCCGGCGTCATCAGACACCGGCGCGCCCATCGACCGTCCATTCAGCGCGGCCGGGACGCCGCAGATCGGACTCGTCGCTCCGAACATCGTCGCTCTCCCCATCGTCGATGGCCGCGTCATTCACGGCGGACAGGAAGCCTACGTCCCTGAATTCCTCGATTACGTCAGCAGTGGC
>CAYTWY010000009.1:0-33753 GCA_964440925.1 uncultured Propionivibrio sp.
CCTAACGAAGTTGTAGAAATAGTATCTCCATGGCCGCATCGTGCCGTGAACCGAATGGAATATCAATGATTGAGCGGCTGCTTTAGGGAAAAACGACCACCGTCGGCTCCTGGCCGCTTGCAGAAATCACCGAATACCCACTCTCAAGCATCGGAGACAGGATACAGACTTTGAGAGTTTTAGACATCTGTCGTTCTGGATACACCGACCTGGAACATACCTGAACCGCACGCTAGTACCAATCAACCACAACCCGTATCGATGTCCAATTTAAAAAATTTGATTTTCAGAAAATTCATGTTCAGGCCAATTTTTCATGCGTCTTGATACGTAGTTTTATAACGCCTCACGCCTGTTTTCAGAACCCGCAGAATTCGGGCAGCAAAGGCTCAACGCTAGCCGGCAAACCCCAGTGAGGCTCATATTTCACGTCCACCAGATACAGGCCTGCCGGTGAAAAAGTCGGTGCCGCCAGACGCCGGTCACGCTGATCGAGCAACTCCGTAATCCATTCCGCCCTCTGCTTGCCCTGTCCGATATAGACCAGACTGCCGACCAGATTGCGAACCATGTGGTGCAGGAAGGCGCCCGCCTCGAAATCAAAAACAATCCGGTCACCAAACCGCCGCACCTCCGCCCGCCGGACTGTTTTGACCGGCGATTTAGCCTGACAGTCGGCCGCACGAAAGGCCGAGAAATCGTGCTCACCGAGCAGCAATCCGGCTGCCTGCTGCATGATTTCCTCATCTAGCTGGTGATGATACCAGCCCGCACGTCCATACCACACCCCGGAGCGTTGCGGCCGGTTGATCAGGACATAGCGATAGCACCGGCCATAGGCCGAAAACCGGGCATGAAAATCGTCGCTGACCGGTATCGCCCAACGTACGGCAACCGCTGCCGGCAGAAAGGTATTAACCCCGCGCACCCAGGCTGTCAGCGGCCGCTCCAGCGGGCTATCGAAATGCACCACCTGCCCGGTGGCATGCACACCGGCATCGGTTCGCCCGGCACAAACGACATCCACAGGACATCCGGCGATCTGCGCCAGCGCCGCTTCCAGCGCATCCTGCACGGTGCCACCACCAGGCTGGGTCTGCCAGCCACGAAAAGCGCTTCCGTCATATTCGATGCCCAGAGCAATCCGCATGATCACACCGTATAGAAAATGAGGAGCACCAGCGTCGCCAGCGCCCCCATGACGAGGGCAAAATCCGCCCAGGTCATCGCCCGGTGCGCGATAGTCACCACTTCGCTCAATCCCCCTTCCGGCACATCGGCGAGCAAATGGCGCCATTCGCCTGCACGCGGCAAGGTCTCGGCATAACGCAGAGCCAGCATCAACCGCACCACGCCACGCTCGGCATCAAGACCAAGGCGATGCAAGGGCTTGAGCAAGCCATGCGTCGCCACCAACCAGTCGGCAAGCGACATCCATTCGAGAAAGGCGGAAACGGCCATCAACACCAGCAGCAAACGTCCGAGATGAATCAACGCTTCGCGCAAGCCTTCCTGCGTCGGAGAAAAGGCGCCAGTCCACAGCGGCTCGCCGGCAACTCCCCAGGAAAAAATGGCGAACAGCGACAGCAGCACCCAGCGCGTACGCCAGACCAGTCGTCCTCCGCGACGGAGAGTTTCCTTGCCAAGCCAGGGCAGCACGAGAAAAGCCGCCGCCAGGGGAATTGCGCGCAAGAGTTGTACGGCAACCAGGATCTGCAACCAGAAAACAAGGCGCGCCGTGGGGTGAAAGGAATACAGGAGCCTGGGCATGGCAATCGTGGTCGGCAAAAAGAAAGGCTGCGCTCCATGCAGGAGCGCAGCCTTCATTGTACCTGCCAACACTCTTTATGCGCCGATCCGGGCCAGAATCGCCTGAGCCTTCTCGCGCTGCGCGCCATCGCCTTCGCCGATGACTTCCTGCAGCAATTCACGCGCCCCTTCCAGATCGCCCATTTCCTCGTACGCCTTGGCCAGATCGAGTTTGGTCGTCACTTCTTCGTTGGCGCTGATTTCGAACTCGGGCATCGCGGCTTCCGCCCCGCCCATCTCGGCGAATTGCGGATTGACCATGGTCTCGACCTGCGACGCAGGAGGAGCCGTTTGTGCCTGCGGCGGCGCCTCGAACTGGGCATTGACCACGGTCGCAACCTGGAACGCATCGAAATCGATCGTATCTCTCGCGGCAGGGGGCACGGAAGGCGTCGCCGCTTCCGGCGCCTTGAGATCGAGATCGATGCCCGACATATCGAAGGAAGAGGCTACGGGAGCCGAATCTCCAAGGAAAGTGGATTCGGTCAGACTGACGTCGAATTGAACGCCGTCATCGGCAGGCAACGAGGCCGCGACATCCTGCGGTTGAGGCGTCGCGGCAGATGCAGCCAATGGCTGATCCAATCCCAGATCGAAATCGAGATCGGCAACCAGGCTGCCCAACTTGCTCGGCGCCTCACTGGCCGGTTCGACTTCCGGCAGACTGAAGTCCAATCCATGATCAGCCGCTTCGGCTGCCGGGGGCGCCGAAGATGCCGCACTTGCGCCAGCGGCCGGAAGCGCCAAATCGAAGTCGAGCGGGCTACCGTCAGGCACCGACGCGGACATCTTGACCGTTTCCTCCATACCCGGTTTGGCCGCCAGGGGAGAAGCCGCCTGTGGCTTGGCCTCGGGCGCACCCAGATCGAAATCGAGACTCGTCAGATCGACCGGCTTTTCCACTTCCACGGGTGCTGCGGAAAGCGACGGCTTGCTCGCCTCGTCGGCAAGTTGCGCCAGTTCGCCAGGCAAGGTGACCGTACTGCGCGAACCGGGCGAAACGATCACGGTGGCATCGGCATCGAAGGCCTTCGCCGTCGATGCCCCGCTTGCGCCCCCGAACAATGGATTATCGGGGAGCAGTTTCAGCCCCATGGCTGCCGCTTTCTCCCAGTCCGTACCGACGCCGCCGGTTTCGCTGTAAAGATCGGTCGCTAGCGCCTCGAATTGCTTGACATCATTGCGGTTAGCATAGATTTCCAGAAGCTTCAGATAAACCGCCGTACGCTTGGGATCTTTCTGCTTGGCTTCGAGGAGAATTTCTTCCGCCTGGGCATCGCGTCCGTACGCCATGTAGACATCGGCTTCGGCCACCGGATCGACTTCGTCGGTGTCGATGCTGCCCGGCCCAGCCTGACTGAAATCGGTCTGCGCCGGCGTGTGCGAGGTATCGACGCTTTGTCCGCCGGTGCTGCGGAACACCGAATTGGCAGCAAGGCTGGAACTCGACGCTGATAGCGTACTGGCCAGATCGATCGGCTCTTCGCCTTTCTTCCGCCCCCGGCGACGCGCCAGGAAGAATGCCGCCATCAGCGCCAGGATACCGCCCCCGGCAGCGAGGGTCAGCGGATCGTCAAGCACGGCGTCGATCGGCGAGGGCTCCTCGGCAGGAAGTACAAGCGCCTTCGGTTTTTCCCGGGGCATATCGTCGGATTTTTGCGCCGCTTCGGGCGGTGCCGCCTTTTCCGGATCGGATTGGGCGGTTACGGACGCGGCGGCGGGTTCGCCGGATTTTGCTTCCTCAACCTTTTCGTTGTCCGTCGGCTTCTCGTTTGTCACGGCCGCCGGCGCGCTCTCCGTCTTCGGCGGAGTCACTTCCGCCACCGCTACGGCGGGCTGCGCGTTTGGCGTTGCGACCTTCTCGGCCACCGCCTTGGCTTCCGGCTTCTCGGCTGCCTGTGCCTGTTTCTGCATTTCCGCCAGACTCTGGTTCTTCAGCTCAAGCAATTTCTGCAGATTGTTAACATTCTTTTCCAGCAGGGCCACACGCTCGTTGGCTTCCTTGACCGCCTTCTCGTGCGCAATCCGGTCTTCCTCGCCATATTTCGCGCCGCTGTCCGGCTTTCCTTCAGCGGCCGCAGTTTTCGACACCTTGACCCGGTCCTTTGCCGCAGTCTCCGGTGGCACCTTCTCTTCCACCTTGGCGCTGATCTTGCCGCCCGCTTCCTGCCGGGCCGACTCTTCCTTAACCGGAGTTTCGCCGGCGATGGCAGCAAGGCGACTACGATAGGCATTCCAGTCTGCCGCCTGCGCGCGCACGACTTTCTTCGCTTCACCGGAAGAAACCTTCTCGATCTCCGCCTTCTCGGGCAAGGCAATGATTTTCCCCGTGCGCAGGCGGTTCATGTTGCCACCGTCAAAGGCGTCACGATTGGCGCGCAGCAAAGCAACCAGCATTTGCTCCAGCGACACGTCTTCCGGCTTCATTTGGGCAGCAATCTTGCTCAGGGTATCGCCACGCTTGACTTCGTGTATCGTCTGGGCCGGTGAAACCGGCGCCGTGGTTTTTGCTCCCCCACCCAGAACCCGGCTCTTCGCCGGCGCCGGCGAAACCACAGTCTCCGCCGCTTCTGCGCCCTCCTCGGCGGGCAGCGCGGCGCGCGCTTCTTCGACTTTCCGGCCGACCGACAATTCGGCCCGATCAACCACGGCAGCCGCTTGCGTGGCTGCACCTTTACCGGACATCTCCGGCGGATCAAGTAAAAAAGTGTATTCGCGCACCAGTCGCCCACTCGGCCAGGTCAGCTCAAGCAGCATATCAATGAACGGATCGTTGATCGTCGCACTCGAAACCAGCCGAATCACCGGCTGTCCATCGGCTCGCTTATCGAGAGCAAAGCGGATGCCAAGCAAGGTTGTCGCGTAATCCAGGCCAGCCTGTTTGAAAGCCTCGGGCGTAGCAAGCTGTGCCTTCATCCCCGACAATTCGTCGCGCGAAGCATTCAATTCGATTTCGGCGCGCAAGGGCTGACCCAGCGCCGAAAAAACGGCAATCTTGCCCAGACCCGCCGCCTGCACCCTCCCCGGAATCGCCGTCAGGGCAAGGCAGGACGCAACCGCCATAACCGAGGCGCGCAAGCCGAATTTTCTTCGTGTCTGTAGATTTTTTGTTGCCACGGCACCACCCTGAACGTCCAAATGGAATTATTAAAATAACATCATGGAGTTAGCGTTGCAAGCTAAACTTCATTCTAATATTTGAAGTGTTGCAAAAAAAACCAGGGTCTGAGCCCTGGTTTTTTACAGTCAAACCGGCACTGCCGATCAGGCCTCCAGCAGGATGCGCAGCATCCGCCGCAAAGGCTCGGCCGCACCCCACAGCAGCTGATCGCCAACGGTGAAGGCGCCAAGGTATTCGGCTCCCATGGCCAGCTTGTGCAAACGACCCACCGGCACATTCAGCGTACCGGTCACGGCGGCCGGGGTCAGTTCGCGCTCACTGATTTCACGTTCGTTCGGCACCACCTTCGCCCAGGCATTGCCATTGGCGATGATGTCCGTCACTTCGTCAAGCGGCACATCCTTCTTGAGTTTGATGGTCAGCCCCTGCGAGTGGCAGCGCATGGCACCGATGCGCACGCACAGGCCATCAATCGGAATGCTGCCCGGACTGCGGAACGCCGGACGTCCCAGAATCTTGTTGCATTCGGCACCGCCCTTCCATTCCTCCTTCGACTGACCGCCGTCGACCGGCACGTCAATCCACGGAATCAGACTACCGGCCAGTGCCGTATTGCGGAAATTCTTGGTCGGGAAGCTGGCCGAGCGCATGGTTTCGGCAACCTTGCGATCAATCTCCAGAATCGCCGACGACGGATTGGCCAGATCGGATTTGACCGCATCGTGCAGCGCGCCCATCTGCGCCAGCAACTCGCGCATGTTCTGTGCCCCCGCACCGGAAGCCGCCTGATAGGTCATCGCCGAAACCCATTCGACGAGATCATGCTTGAACAGGCCACCCAGCCCCATCAACATCAGGGAAACCGTGCAATTACCACCGATCCAGTTCTTTCCGCCCTTGGCCAGAGCGGCCTGGATGACATCCAGATTGACCGGATCCAGAATGATTACGGCGTCCTTGTCCATACGCAGCGACGACGCGGCGTCGATCCAGTGGCCGTTCCACCCGCTGGCGCGCAGCTTCGGAAAGACTTCCTTGGTGTAATCGCCGCCCTGACAGGTGATAACGATATCCATCTGCTTGAGGACATCAATCGACATGGCATCGTGCAGCACGCCACCGTCTTTACCGCCAAGATTCGGTGCCGGACTGCCAACCGTTGAGGTCGAGAAATACACCGGGTCGATGTGGGCAAAATCGCCCTCTTCCACCATGCGCTGCATGAGGACCGAACCGACCATGCCACGCCAGCCAACAAGACCAACTTTCTTCATTTCATTCGCCTCAACAAACCATTTTGACCGGAGTATTCAAATCACAACGCCGCCAGAACGGCATCACCCATTTCCCGCGTACCCACCTTCTTCGTGCCGGCCTCGTAGATATCGCCGGTGCGATAGCCTTGCGCCAACACCTTCTTGACCGCACCTTCAATGCGCTGCGCGGCCGCCTCATTGGCAAAGGTGTAGCGCAGCATCATGGCCGCCGACAGAATGGTCGCCAGCGGATTGGCCACGCCCTTGCCGGCAATATCCGGAGCCGAACCATGACTCGGCTCGTACAGCCCCTTGTTGTTCTCGTCCAGCGAAGCCGAAGGCAACATGCCGATCGAGCCCGTCAGCATCGACGCTTCATCGGAGAGGATGTCGCCGAACATGTTGCCGGTAACGACCACGTCAAATTGTTTCGGTGCCTTCACCAGTTGCATCGCCGCGTTATCCACCAGCATGTGCGACAGTTCGACGTCCGGATACTCCGGCGCCAGTTCGTTCATCACATCACGCCACAGCTGGGTCGTTTCAAGCACGTTCATCTTGTCGACCGAGCACACCTTCCGGTTGCGTTTGCGAGCGGCCTCAAAGGCCACCCGGCCAATACGGACAATTTCGCTCTCGGTGTAGTGCATGGTGTTGAAACCGAAACGCTGATCCTTGCCGTCGACCAAACGCGTCTCGATACCGCGCGGTTGACCGAAGTAAATATCGCCGGTCAATTCGCGCACAATCAGGATATCCAGGCCGGAGACCACTTCGGGCTTGAGTGTCGAGGCGTTAGCCAGTTCCGGATAGAGAATGGCCGGTCGCAAATTGGCGAACAAGCCGAGCAATTTACGGATACCGAGCAAGCCACGCTCCGGTCGTTGCTCACGCGGCAGGACATCCCACTTCGGACCGCCAACCGCCCCCAGCAATACCGCATCGGCGGCCAGCGCCAGCTTCTGCGTTGCTTCCGGAAACGGGCTTCCGGTGGCATCGACGGCACAGCCACCGAGCAGCGCTTCTTCCATTTCAAACTTCAGATCGAGAGCCTTGAGAACACGCACCGCTTCGGCGGTAATTTCCGGCCCGATCCCGTCGCCCGGCAAAACGCAAATCTTCACAATCTATCCTTCTCGTGGTTAGGCAAACAGCCAAGGTTGTTCAGCACGACGCTTTTCTTCAAACGCACGAATCTTCTCGGCATGGCGCAGGGTCAGACCGATATCGTCCCACCCATTGATCAAACATTCCTTGCGGAAAGCATCAACGGCAAACGGAATACGCGTCCCGTCCGGACAGGCGATAGTCTGTTTTTCCAGATCGACGGTCAGCGCATAGCCGGGCTGGATGGTCACCTGGGCAAACAGCGTCTCGATCTGCTCGGCCGACAGGATGATCGGCAAAATCCCGTTCTTGAAACAGTTATTAAAAAAGATATCGGCATAACTCTCGGCAAGAATCACCTTGAAGCCGAAATCGAGCAACGCCCAGGGCGCGTGTTCGCGCGAGCTGCCACAGCCGAAATTTTTGCGCGTCAGGAGAATCTGTGCGCCCTGATAACGCGGCTGATTGAGTACGAAATCGGCATTACGCGGACGATTCGTGCAATCCGCACCCGGCTGTCCCACATCCAGATAGCGCCACTCGTCGAACAGGTTCGGGCCAAAGCCGGAACGCTTGATCGACTTCAAAAACTGCTTCGGAATGATCGCATCGGTATCGACGTTGTCGCGATCCAGCGGCGCAACCAGCCCTTCCAGGCGAACAAACTTATCCATGATTTCCTTCTAAACAGAATGTTACTTGGCGACTCTCTCGATGGCCTGACCGCCCTTCTGGACATCCTTGCCAATCCCCTGCACGGTATTGCAGGCGGCAAGGCAAACGGTCAACACGACAGCCAAAAAGGCAAAAGCACGTTTTCCCATGATTCAACCTCCTCAGAGCAGTTCACGAATATCGCAGAAATGTCCAGCGATGGCTGCCGCCGCAGCCATTTCCGGGCTCACCAGGTGCGTACGGCCGCCCGCGCCCTGACGCCCCTCGAAATTGCGGTTCGACGTCGAGGCACAGCGCTCGCCTGGCGAGAGACGGTCAGCATTCATTGCCAGACACATCGAGCAACCGGCTTCACGCCACTCAAACCCGGCGGCAATAAAGATCTTGTCCAGCCCCTCGCGTTCAGCCTGCTGCTTGACCAGCCCCGATCCGGGAACAACCAGCGCCAGCTTCACGTTCGCCGCAATCTTGCGTCCTTTGAGCACACTGGCCGCGGCGCGCAAATCCTCGATACGCGAGTTGGTGCACGAACCGATGAACACCTTGTCGATGGCAATCTCGGTCATCGGCGTATTGGCTTGCAGCCCCATGTATTTGAGCGCCCGTTCCATGCCCTCGCGTTTCGCCGCATCCTTCTCCTGTGCCGGATCAGGCACTTTGTCACCGATCGACACCACCATTTCCGGCGAGGTTCCCCAGGTCACCTGCGGCTGCACATCGTCCGCGCGCATATCGAGTACGCAATCGAACTCGGCGCCCTCGTCGCTGTGCAGCGTGCGCCAGTAAGCGACAGCCGCCTCCCACTGCTCGGCATTGGGCGCGAACGGGCGCCCCTTCAGGTAATCGATCGTGGTTTCATCAACGGCAATGAAGCCCATGCGCGCCCCGGCCTCGATCGCCATATTGCACAGCGTCATCCGGCCTTCCATCGACAGGGCGCGGATAGTGCTGCCGCCAAACTCGATGGCATATCCGGTACCGCCCGCCGTACCGATGCGGCCGATGATGGCCAACGCGATATCCTTGGCTGTCACGCCCTTGCCGAGCTGACCTTCGACGCGGAACAGCATGGTCTTCGATTTTTTCTGCAGCAGGCACTGCGTCGCCATGACATGTTCGACCTCGGAGGTGCCGATGCCCGAAGCCAGACAACCGAACGCGCCGTGCGTGCTGGTATGTGAATCGCCGCAAACGACCGTCATGCCAGGAAGCGTTACGCCGTTTTCCGGGCCAATGACGTGAATCACCCCTTGGCGCAAATCCTTGAACGGAAAATAAGCCAGCGAGCCGGTTTCGCGGATATTGGCATCCAGCGTCTCGACCTGCAGGCGCGACACCGGATCTTCAATTCCGCGCTCCCAGTGATTGGTCGGCGTATTGTGATCGACCGTGGCCACCAGCGAGGTCTTGCGCCAGGGCTTGCGCCCGGCCAGTTTCAGCCCCTCGAAAGCCTGTGGGCTCGTCACTTCGTGCAACAGATGACGGTCAATATAAAGTAGCGCCGTTCCGTCCGCTTCTTCGTGAATCACATGGCTTTGCCAGAGTTTCTCATACAGGTTTTGTGGCATATCTCAAGTATCCGGAAAAATCAGGCCACAGGTGGCCAATATCAACGTTTGATTATCTCACAGCTCTGCAGGACTGTCAGCCAAGGCATTGCCCGACGACAACTCCGGCGCATGTTCCCTGCCCTCATGCACACCCCAGGCGATCAACAGCAGGCCGAGCAGGCCATAGAGCGAACTCAGGGCGAAGGTCAGCTCTCCGCCGAGAAGTTCCCACGTCCAGGCGCTCGTCAGTCCACCGACAAAACCGCCGGCACCGAAACTGACACTCGAATACAAGGCTTGGCCGCGCGCCCGCGTACTGCCCGCGAACCAGCGATTGACCACGGCAATGGCCGACGAGTGGAAGGAACTGAAAGTCAGCCCATGCATCAACTGCGCCAGAACGATCACGCTCGGGGAATGCACGCCCCAGCCGATCATGGCAAACCGCACGCTGGCTGCGGCAAAGCTGACGAGCAGGATATGGCGCAGGCTGAAACGACGCATCAGATGCGGCATGAAGAAGAAGACGACGATTTCCGCCAGCACGGCCAGTGACCATAGCGCACCAACCTGCGACTTGCTGTAACCTTGATCGGAGAGAAAAATCGAATAGAAGATGTTCAGCACACCATGCGCTGCCGCCATGGCGAAACAGGCGGCGAACAGGGCGATGACGCGCGGCTGGCGAACAATCTGCGAAACCGGCGGATGCTGGCCGTGAAAGGCATGCGGAGGCGCCTCGGGCACCAGCAGGCCATTAAACATGATCCCGGCAAGCGTCAGGGCAATCAGCCAGAGCAGGCTCGACAGCCCGAAATGATCGAGCACCGCACCAACGCCCAGCACCGTCAGGATGAAGCCCACCGACCCCCAGATACGCACCCGGCTATAGCCGGAGGAATTCTCGCGCAAGTGGTCGAAAGTCAAGGTCTCGATCAGCGGCAAGGCGGCAACCCAGAAGAACGACAGGATGGCCAGCACGACAAACAGCGCCGAGAAATGCCGGATATGGAAGAGGAGCAGCGAGGCAATCAGGGTGACGATGCTGGTCAGGCGGATGATCAGCAGGCGCTTGCCGCTCCGGTCGGCGAGAATGCCCCACAGATACGGGCCGAAGACCCGCATCAGCTGCAACTGCGACATCAGGACGCCGATTTCCCAGGCGGAAAAGCTCAATGACTGGAGATAAAGACCAAAGTAGGGCGTAAAAGCGCCCAGGAAGGCAAAATAACAGAAGTAATAGCTGGAAAGAGGCCAGTAGGGAAAGCGATGCATCCGGCTATTTTACCGGATGCACGCCGTGAAACCGAACTTCTTACCTCGGAAACTGCTGTCCGGCGCGATAGGCCAGCATCAAATGGTAGAGATCGTCCTTGACCTTGACGCGATGTTTCTTCATGTCTTCGAGGGTGAAGTCGCCCACCGGCATGTCGTGTTCTTCCAGATCTTCGACCCGGCCCGTCAAGCGGTGATACGTCGAATACAAACGGGCAAACAAGGGGTTTTCTTTGCGCAAAACGGAAATCGCATCCACCATTTCGGGAAACTCGTGGTGAAGATCATGGTGTTCGATGTGCATGTTGAACCCTCCTTCAAAAGTATTCCCGCCCACAGAACGGAAAAAAGGAAAAGACAACGCTATCGCGTCATGATTTTGCCCGCAATCCTTGGTGTTTGGCAATGCACGTCGGCGCACTGCGCCCGGTGGCGCAACGCATGGTCGATCAGCACCAGTGCCAGCATGGCCTCGGCAATCGGCGTGGCGCGCATGCCGACGCAGGGATCGTGCCGCCCATGCGTTTCGACATCCGCCGCCTCGCCGGCCCGGTTGATCGAACGGCGCGCCAGGCGAATGCTCGGCGTCGGCTTGACCGCCAGCTGCACGCGGATATCCTGGCCGGTCGAAATCCCGCCCAGCACCCCGCCCGCATGGTTGGAGAGGAAACCCTGCGGCGACATCTCGTCACCGTGTTCGCTGCCGCGCTGCTGCACACAGGCAAAACCGGCGCCAATCTCGACGCCCTTGACGGCGTTGATGCCCATCATGGCATAGGCGATCTCGGCATCGAGCCGGTCATACACCGGCTCGCCCCAGCCGGGCGGAATACCGCTCGCTACAACACTGATCTGCGCGCCGATCGAATCGCCCGCCTTGCGCAGTGCATCCATGAACGATTCGAGCTGCGGCACAAGCTGCGCATTCGGCGCAAAGAAGGGGTTTTCGCTGATCTGCGCGGCATCGACAAAGGGAATCTCGATCGGCCCGAGCTGGCTCATCCAGCCCTGTATCGTCACACCATAGCGCTCCTTCAGCCATTTGCGGGCAATCGCCCCGGCCGCCACGCGTACGGCTGTCTCTCGCGCCGACGAACGCCCGCCACCGCGATAGTCGCGGAAGCCATATTTCTGCGTATAGGCATAGTCGGCATGCCCCGGACGGAATGTCTCGGCAATGTTGCCGTAATCCTTGCTGCGCTGATCCTCGTTGCGAATCAGCAGGGCAATCGGCGTACCGGTGGTTTTCCCCTCGAAAACGCCGGAGAGGATTTCCACGCTGTCTGATTCGTGGCGCTGCGTCACATGGCGCGAAGTACCCGGCTTGCGCCGGTCGAGTTCGGTCTGGATATCGGCCCCACATAGCGGCAATCCGGGTGGGCAGCCATCGACGACGCAACCGATGGCCGGCCCATGCGATTCGCCAAAGGAAGTGACGGTAAACAAAGTGCCAAAGGTATTGCCGGACATGATTTCTCGGTGGCGTAGGAATTGCGTTAAAGTCTATCATAGCCGCGACAGAGCAAAGCTCGCGCAACATCAGGGAAATCAGGCCATGACCGGCAAGACCAAAGCCCCCGCCCGAGGATACGGCGGGCAAGCGCCACAGACGCCGCAAAAAAATCCGTTGCCGCAGTCGGACAGCCGCTGGCAACGGACGGTTCGTTACGGCTGGGACAAAGGCGGCGCCCGCGGCGGGCGCAAATAGGGCGGCGCATCAAGCAGCCGCCCGTGGCCCGCCCCGCAAGCCGTCACCCTCTCAACTCAATTGAGATCGACCGGCACGAAGAGGCGCGCGTCGTCGCGTTGAATCAGCAAAGCAACGCGCTTGGCCGATTTGGCGACGATTTCGCGCAACTGCTCGGCGCTATTCACCGGCTCGTTATTGACCGCAAGCACGACATCGCCGACGCGAATCCCGGCCCGCGCCGCCGCACCGGAAACATTCTCCACCAGCAACCCGCCTTTTACCTCGCGCTGCCGCCGCTCTTCCGCCGATAATGGTCGCAGCGACAGGCCCAGCCGTCCCGACGCCGCACCTTTGCCTCCGGTCACAGCCGCCTTGCCTTCTTTCAGCTCACCGACCCTGACGCTCATCTCGCGCGTGCTGCCCTTGCGCCAGACCTGCAACCTGGCCATCTCTCCCGGACGGATATCGGCAATCAACGGCGGCAATTCGGCCGACGACTGGATTTCCCTGCCATTGAGCGACATGATCACATCGCCGACTTCCAGCCCGGCCTTGGCCGCCGGACTACCGCTTTCCACAGCACTGATCAGCGCGCCAGACGGCTTGTTCAGGCCGAACGAATCGGCCAGCGACTGATTGACCGACTGGATGCTGATACCGAGGCGACCGCGCTGCACCTTGCCATATTTGACGATCTGGCTTTCGACGTTGATCGCCACCTCGATCGGAATGGCAAAGGACACGCCCTGGTAACCGCCGGTCCGGCTATAAATCTGCGCGTTGATGCCGATCACCTCGCCGGCCATGTTGAACAGCGGGCCGCCGGAATTACCCGGATTGACCGCCACATCGGTCTGAATGAAAGGCACGTAATTGTCGTCGGGTAGCGAACGCGACTTGGCCGAAACGATCCCGGCCGAGGCGCTATTCTCGAAACCGAAAGGCGAACCGATGGCCAGCACCCATTCGCCGACACGCGTCATCGCCGAACTGCCGATTTTCAGCGTCGGCAGGTTGCGCGCCTCGATCTTGAGCACTGCCACGTCAGTCGGCTTGTCGGTACCCAGCACCTTGGCCTTGAATTCGCGCTTGTCGGTCAGTTTGACCGTCACTTCGTCGGCGCCATCGACAACGTGCGTATTGGTCAGAATGATGCCGTCCTCGCGCAGGATGAACCCCGACCCCTGACCACGAACCTGGCGTTCGTCGCGCTGCGGCGGAATACGGAAGTGGCGGAAAAATTCATAGAACGGATCATTCGGGTCAAGCTGCGGCATGCGCGCCGAATTCTTCGCCGTCGCCGAAACACTGATGTTGACCACCGCCGCACCGTTGCGCGCCACAATCGCGCTCATATCGGGCAAGGCAACAACCGGCGCTGACGCGGCCACCTCCGGCGCAGCGGTTTTTTGCAGGGCCGCCGCATGCGCCGAAAATACCGATTGCCCGCTTAACATCGAATAAACGCTGCTCAGCAACATCGCCGCCAGCGCGGCAAACACACTGGTTTTCAAAGTCTTGAGAGTCATCGTCAATCTCCTTTTGTCGCAAATACGCAAGCCAGAGACTTTGCGTCGGGAACATCCTACGACCGGAAAACTTAAAACAGACTTAAGGCAGAGAAACCCGCGCAAGGATAGTCATCCGCGAAAAACAGGTCGCAGCACGCTTCGGTCAGACAGAATGGGTTCGAAGCCCACCTTTTTTGCGCCATTCGAGTCCTTATTCTGCCCCCCGATCGCACCGGGCCAGCATTTGTATGCCCCAAGCATCGTCCTAACATGATACGATGCGCACTCCTCGTGACGCCATTCATCAGTCTTGGCGTCCGTCCGATCAGGTCTGGCATTCTCGCCGCACCCGACATCACAAATCCCTGAGTGTTTGCCCAGACTGGTTCGTGCATTGGCGTTTCTGTAATTTTTTCGCGCACGCATGGCAAACGCCTGGAGCTCTCACGCATGAAATTTACCGAACTGGGTCTCGCACCCGAGATCCTTCGTTCCATTGCCGATCAAGGCTATGAAACGCCGACGCCCATTCAGGCGCAAGCCATTCCGGTAGTCCTTTCCGGACGCGACCTGATGGCCTGTGCCCAGACCGGCACCGGCAAGACCGCAGGATTTACCCTGCCCATCCTCAACCGCCTGACCGCCAATCCAAGCGTTGGAAAACGCAAAATCCGGGTGCTGATCCTGACCCCGACACGTGAACTTGCCGCGCAAGTTGAAGAAAGCGTTCGCACCTACGGTGCGCATCTGCCCCTCAAATCGCTGGTTATTTTTGGTGGTGTCAGCATGAACCCGCAGATCACCGCACTCAGAAATGGCGTCGATATCCTCGTTGCTACGCCGGGTCGTCTGCTCGATCATGCACAGCAACGCAATGTCGATCTGTCCGCCGTTGAGGTACTGGTCCTCGACGAAGCGGATCGCATGCTCGACATGGGCTTCATCCACGACATCAAAAAGGTGATCGCCCTGGTGCCAAAGAAGCGCCAGAATCTGCTGTTCTCTGCCACGTTCTCGGACGAAATCCGTACGCTGGCAGGCAGTTTCCTGATCAACCCTGAATATGTCGAATCAGAACGGCGCAATACCGCGTCGGAACTCGTCAAGCAATACGTTTACAAGGTCGATCGGGAACGCAAACGCGACCTGCTGATCGACCTGATCCGTGAAAAAGGCTGGTATCAGGTGCTGGTGTTTACCCGCACAAAATGGGGGGCCAACGGCTTGGCTGAAAAATTGCTCAAGGCCGGAATCGAAGCCGATGCCATCCACGGCAACAAGAGTCAGAATGCGCGCACCCGCGCCTTGTCCAACTTCAAGAGCGGCAAACTGCATGTGCTGGTGGCGACCGACATTGCCGCACGCGGCATCGACATCAGCGAATTACCACACGTCGTCAATTTTGAGCTCCCGAATGTTGCCGAAGATTATGTGCATCGTATCGGACGCACCGGACGTGCCGGTATCGAAGGGGCCGCCGTCTCGCTGGTCTGCATCGATGAGAACAAACTGCTGCATGACATCGAACGCCTGCTCAAGACACAGATCGAGGTACTCGATTACCCCGGTTATGAACCCGATCCACGCATCCGCGCCGAACCGATCCTGATGCGCTCGGCGGGACCGCGTGGCGGACAACGCGCGCAAGGCAACCGCGGAGGCTCTGGCTCACGCTCCGGTTCGCCGGGCGGCAGTCGCGGCAGTGGCAAACCGCCGGCCGGTGGAGGCCAGCACCGTAGCGGTAACCGGCACAGTTAAAAGCAGGCGCCCATCCGGATTCCAGCCGCTTCCACGTCATCAGTGCATGATTCGGGCAACGCGCGCACCGTGAGAGAACACGACCTGTACACGCAGCCCGCCGGCAGCTGATTCGTCAAGGCGGATCTGCGCACCGTGCCGTTCGGCAATCATGCGCACGATGGAAAGACCGAGACCGCTGCCCTCCACGTTCCCGTCACCTGCCATTTTCCCCCGGTAAAAACGGTCGAAGACGCGTTCGCGCTCGTCTTCCGGTATCCCCGGCCCGCTGTCATCGACGCAGATCGAGGGCAGCCCCTGATCGTCGCCGCAGGACACATCGATACGCCCGCCTGCCGGGGTGTAGCGCAGGGCGTTGCCGACCAGGTTGGAGAGCAGGATGCGCAGGGCGTCGGCATCGCCGGAAACCTGCGCCACCTCGTCGGCAGCGCTCACCCCCAGGTCGATCTGGCGTGCTTCGGCCAGCCGCGCATGATCGACCACCACATCACGCACGAGGTCGGCCAGACAAACGGACGCGCGCCGCAGTTCGCCAGCGCCCGGCTCCTGCCGGGCCAGGGTCAGCAATTGCTGCACCAGATGGGACAGCCGGTGCAGGCCGTTTTTCAACTCGGCCAGTGCGGCGGCCTTGTCGTCGTCCGACTCGGCGCGTTCGACGAGCTGCGCCTGTAATTGCAGCGCGGTCAGCGGCGTGCGCAGTTCGTGCGCGGCGTCGGCGACGAAGGCACGTTGTACGGCCAGCGAGGCTTTCAGCCGCGACAAGAGGTCGTTGAGCGAGAAGACCAGTGGCTGCAATTCTTCCGGTACCCGGCCATCCGGCAGGTGATACAGCGAATCGACCGTCCGCGATTTCAGTGCCTGCGCCAGCCGGGCCAGTGGTCGCAAGCCGTGGCCAACCAGCCCCCAGATCAGCAGGGCAAGCACCGGGAGCAAGGCGAGAAAAGGCTTCAGCGTGCTCCAGGCGGCATCGGCGGCGAGCTGGTTGCGCAAGCGCATCGGCTGCGCCACGGCAATGGTGAAGCCCTGATACTGGGTGGCAAAAACCCGCCATTCGCCTTCGCTGGTTTCGGATGTGGAATACCCCAGCTGGGTCAGTTCGGCGAGGGATTCATGTGGCCGGGAATAATAGATGGAGAGCCCGCTCGGCCCCCACACACGAATCACGTAGTCGAGCGAATCATCGGCCAGCGCTTCGACAGATTCCTGGAAATTCTGGTCACGCAACGAGAGAGCAATCTGTTTCAGGTGGTAATCAAACAACGCATCCGCCTCGTCACGGGCGGCCGAGAAGGTCGCCCAGGCTCCCAGCAGCAGAACCATCAGCAGGACGCCAAGCAGGGCGAAGAGGAGATTGCGACGGATCGAACTCATGGCACGCATGTCGGCTCCGTGACCATGTAGCCCACGCCGCGCACGTTGCGAATCCACCCGGCACCCAGCTTGCGGCGCAGGGAATGAATATAGACCTCGATGGCGTTGCTTTCGATTTCTTCATCCCAGCCATAGATGCGCTCTTCCAGCTGTGCACGCGAAAGCGGCACACCCGGTTGTTCAAGCAGCGCGTGCAGCAAGGCAAATTCCCGCCCGGACAGGCTGACCGGCTGCCCGTCGAGACTGACCGCATGCGTTGCCGGATTGAGCACCAGCGCGCCGAGTTCGATAGACGGCAGTGCCCGCCCGGAACGCCGCCGCACCAGCGCGCGAATGCGCGCCGACAGCTCGTCGAGGTCGAACGGTTTGACCAGATAGTCGTCGGCGCCGGCATCCAGCCCGCGCACCCGGTCAGCGACCGAATCGCGCGCCGTGATCACCAGCACCGGCAGGTTCAGGCCCTTACGCCGGATACTGGTCAGCAGGTCGAGGCCGCTTTTGCGCGGCAAGCCCAGGTCGAGCAGGAGCAGTTCATGCACACCGTCGGCAAGCGCCTGCCCGGCCGCCGCCCCATCGCGCACCCAATCGACCGTATAGCCTTCCAGCTTCAAGCCGCGCTGCACGCTGGCACCGATCATCGGATCGTCCTCGACAAGAAGCAAACGCATCCCCCCTCCTTGCGTTGATGAAGAAACGAGAAGGGCGATTATCTCCGATTAGCGGAAAAATTCCTCCAGCCGGGTAAAGACCTCGTGCCCGGCGCCGTGTCGGCGGACGACCAGAACATCTTCCAGCTTCTCGACCTGCTTGACCATCTGCTCAAGCCGCGAATCCTCATTGACCAGCAACCAGATGCGGCTGAGTTCTCCGCTACCGACCGGCATGCACAGGATGCCTTCGACGTTGTAGGCACGGCGCGAGAACAGCCCGACCACATGCGACATCACGCCGGCATGATTATTCACATCGAGTTCGAGCACCGTACGCGAAAGTGCGCGGGTTTCATGTTGGGTCATCGAGTTCATTTCAGCCTCCGATCATGTCTTTGTTGGCCGCGCCGGGCGCCACCATGGGCAACACCTGCTCGTGCATGGCGATGCTGGCGTGGATCAGCATCGGGCCACGGGTGGATAAGGCCTGACCCAGGGCTGCCCGTGGATCATCGGCCGCATCAAGGTCCAGCGTCTGCCAGCCAAAGCCCTTGGCCAGCGTGATGAAATCCGGCACCCCCTTGAATTTCGCGGCAAAGATGCGCTCACCGTAAAACAACGTCTGTTGCTGGAATACCAGCCCGAGCATTGAATTGTTCATCAGGATGACTTTCACGTTGGCCTCTTCTTCCGCCGCCGTGGCGAATTCCTGGATATTCATCAGGATGCTGCCATCGCCGGAAAAACAGACGACGGTGCGCTCCGGTTCGGCCAGTGCCGCCCCAATCGCCGCGGGCAGGCCGAAACCCATGGTGCCGAGGCCGCCGGAAGTCAGCCATTGGCGCGGTCGCCGCAAGGGATACGCCTGCGCCACCCACATCTGGTGCTGGCCAACGTCGGTGGTAATCGTCGCTTCGTCATCAAGGCCATCGGCCACGGCGCGGATCAGGCCATACGGCGTGCGCGGATCATCAATGCCCGGCATGCGCAAGGGATGCGCGGCTTTCAGCTCGCCCAGCCGGGCCAGCCAGGGCGTGCGCAAGACCGTACCGGCCTGCGGTGCGAGTCGGGCAAGCACGGCCCGCACATCGCCCTGGATGCCGATATGCGCGGTCTTGATCTTGTCGAGTTCGGACGGATCGATATCAATGTGGATGACCTTGGCCTGCGGACAGAACGCCGCCACCTTGCCGGTCACCCGATCATCAAAGCGTGCCCCCACGGCAATCAGCAAATCACATTCGTCGAGCGCAAAATTGGTGTAACGCGCCCCGTGCATGCCGAGCATGCCGAGCGAGAGCGGATGATCGACCGGCATGGTACCCAGCGCCATCAGGGTCATCACCGTCGGCAAGCTGAGTTTCTCGGCAAACGCCACAGCCTCGGCCGCCGCGCCGGAATGCACCACCCCACCGCCAAGATAGAGGAGGGGGCGCGCGGCGGCATTGATCATGGCCGCGGCACAGGCGATCAATGTCTCATCCGGTGGCGGAACCGGCTCAGCAACGCCGGGCTCCGGCCATTCGCTGACGTCGATGCGCTCGATCTGCACATCCTTGGGGATATCGACCAGCACCGGACCGGGCCGGCCGGAGACGGCCAGCCGGAAAGCGCGCGGAATGACCTCCAGCAATTCCTCGGCGGAACCGACCAGGAAGTTGTGCTTGGTGATCGGAATGCTCAACCCGTAGGTATCGACTTCCTGGAAGGCATCGGTGCCGATCATCGACTTCGGCACCTGGCCGGTAATGGCCACCAGCGGAATCGAATCGAGCTTGGCATCGGCAATGGCGGTCAGCAGGTTGGTGGCCCCCGGCCCGGAGGTCGCCAGGCACACCGCCACCTCGCCGGTCGCGCGTGCCATGCCCTGCGCCATGAAGCCCCCACCCTGCTCGTGCCGCGCCAGCACGTGATGAATCAGGGACGACTGTGACAAGGCGTCATAAAACGGCAGGATGGCCCCGCCGGGAATTCCGGCGAGTCGTCGCACGCCTTGTCGTTCAAGCAGGCGCACAACGATCTGCGCTCCGGAGAGCGTTTCCGTCTTCTTGCTGTTCATGAACATCTCCTTCAAAAAACTACTGCGGTTAACACGGGGCCGGGTCTCTGTCCTGGCGGAAGTTCAAAAAGAAAAACCCCCGCTCGGTTTGCACCGGCGGGGGTTTTGAAATTTCTGTCGTTCTGGCTTCGACTTACTTTTTGATATCCCTCGTCGGTGCGTTGGACACTCGTACTACGCTGACGACGCGTACTACGGGAACAGCACGTACGACGACCGAAATGACGGACACAGCCGCTGTCATCGCCAGAGCGATAAGCAGTTGCAGGGCGTGTGCATCAAAAAAGGTCATGGTCGAAAGGCCGGAACAAAAACGTGAAGGCTCATTAGAAACGAGGCCGAAGAAAAAAACAACCCTTTTGTGTACAGGGGAAAGGGGTAACCACGGCAGGCACGGACGGAGGCGACCGGCTAAACCTTTTGCGACCTCGTCCGTTAACGGAGGCATGGGGCGATGGCCGGCACACCCCCCGCACACCACACTACGGGGCAGGCCATTGCGCCCGGCGTTAGCGGAAAGGACAGCAAAATGTCAGCCACCATCAAGATCTTTCATGTCGGAACAAAGTGCTACACGCACGTCATGAACCCTTATCATGACTCGGTTGAACTGCACGACGAAACCGATACCACGCTTCTCGTCTTTGGCGCGGATGCCAAGGTGAGAAACGCCCAGGGACGCATGGGCGACTTCTACATCGAATACCTCGACAGCCAGCCACGCTGGGTCTACTACGACACGCCCAGCCAGACACGCACGGTGCTCGGCCCGGATCGGCACGCAGCCGAAGTCGAAGTATCCAAACGCTATCTGGGGCAATTCACCGCGCAGCGGGCAGAAGACCAGCGCATTGCGGCGTAAAGCCCGCCCGGCCCTCGTCCAGAACCCGCACCATTATTGGATCTCCGGCAACAAACACGGAGAGCAAGGAACGGCAAGGGTTACAGGGCAGCGTCAAAGCACCTGCCCGCCCCGTCCACTCCGGCGCCTCGTTTTAGCCGAGCGCCTTATCCACCACTTCAAACACGTCGCGCGACAGGCCGGGGTGTTGATGAACCGACTCCAGCGCCGCGCGCGCCGCGCCCTGCCGCTCGCCATCGAAGCGTTTCCAGCGGTCGAAAGCGCGCGCCAGACGTGCCGCCACCTGCGGATTGCTCGCCTCGAGACGCACGATCTGCGCGGCAAGAAAACGGTAGCCGGTACCATCTGCGGCATGAAAATGGCGATGGTTGGCGGCGAAAGTGCGCAGTAGCGCATAGACCTTGTTCGGGTTGCGCCAGTCGAACGCGGGATGACGGGTCAGTTCGTCCACCCGCGCCAGAGTACCCGGCAAGCGGCTGCCGGCCTGGACGGCTAGCCATTTATCGACCACCAGTGCCTCGCGCTGCCAGCGGGTGAAAAAAACAGAAAGCGCCATCTGCGCCTCTTCTTCGAGGGCAGAATCCAGCGTATTGACCAGCACGCTCAGCGCTGCAAACTGGTCGGTCATGTTGTCGGACGAACCGAACTGCCGCCGCGCCAGCGCCCGATAGACCGGCAAATCGAGTTCGTTGAGATAGGCCAGGCAGAGATTGCGCAGGCGGCGACGTCCGGCTTCGCACGTCTCGGGTCGGTACGGACCGGCCGGCGCCAGGCTTTCGTAACAGCGCAGCAGCTCGCTTTCCAGCGCCTCGGCCAGCGCTCTGGCCAGCGCGTCGCGCGCCCCGGCCAGCGCCTCCGGATCAACCACGGCCATCTGTTCGGCCAGTGTCGCTTCGCCGGGCAAGGTCAGCGCTTCGGCAATGAAGGCCGGATCGCTCTGACTCACCAGCACGGCACGTGCAGCTTCAAGCACTGCCGACGGCCACACGGGCACTTCGTCACGAGCCAGACGCGCGGCATTGTCGAGAATCAACTGACCGAACAGGCGTTGCCCGGCCTCCCAGCGATTGAAGGGGTCGCTATCGTGCGCCAGCAGGTGCGCCAGCTCGGCTTCGCTGTAGGCATACTCGAGAACGACCGGAGCCGAAAAATTGCGCAGCAGCGAAGGGACCGGCAACACCGGAATATTCTCGAAGACAAAACTTTGTTGTGGCTGGGTCAGGCGCAACAAGCGCGTGTGCGTGACCACACCGGAACCTTTGCCGAGGTCGAGATCGCCACCCTGCGGCCCGACCAGACCGACACGGATCGGAATCAGGTACGGCACCTTGTCGGCCTGCCCGGCCGATGGCGCGCACGACTGTTCGAAGGTCAGCGTGTAGCGTTGAGCGGCGGCGTCATAAGCGCTGCGGACGCTCACCTTCGGGGTGCCGGCCTGGCTGTACCAGGCCATGAACGGGGTGAAGTCGAAGCCGGACACGTCGGCCATGGCGGCGACGAAATCGTCGCAGGTCACCGCTTGCCCGTCATGGCGCTCGAAGTAAAGATCCATGCCGCGCCGGAAAGCCTCCTTGCCGATCAGCGTATGGATCATGCGCACGACTTCGGCGCCTTTTTCATACACGGTCGCCGTATAGAAATTATTGATTTCGAGATAGCTTGCCGGACGCACCGGATGCGCCATCGGCCCGCCATCCTCCGGGAACTGGACGGCACGCAGGCCGCGCACTTCGCCAATGCGCGCGGTTTCCCGGCTGTGCGTATCAGCACCGAAATCCTGATCGCGAAAGACCGTCAGCCCTTCCTTGAGCGAGAGCTGGAACCAGTCGCGACAGGTCACCCGGTTGCCGGTCCAGTTGTGGAAGTACTCGTGTGCCACCACCCGATCAATGTTCTCGAAATCGACATCGGTCGCCACATCGGAGCGCGCCAGCACATACTTGGTGTTGAAAATATTGAGCCCCTTGTTTTCCATGGCGCCCATGTTGAAATCACTCACCGCGACGATCATGTAGTGATCCAGATCGCATTCGAGGCCGAAGGTTTGCTCGTCCCAGCGCATGGCTTTTTTGAGCGCGGCCATGGCATGGGCGCATTGATCGAGCTTGCCCGGCTCGACATAAATCGCCAGCTGCACGTCGCGCCCGGAAGCCGTGCGATAGACGTCGCGCAGCACATCGAGCTGGCCGGCGACCATGGCGAAAAGATAGCAGGGCTTGCAGAACGGGTCTTCCCAGGTGGCGTAATGGCGACCGTCAGCCTCGTCACCACGAGACAGCGGATTGCCGTTGGCCAGCAAGACCGGGAAGGCCGCCTTGTCGGCGTGGATGGTCACGGTATAACGCGCCATCACATCGGGCCGGTCAATGAACCAGGTGATGCGTCGGAAGCCTTGCGGCTCGCACTGGGTAAAGTAACCGTCACGGCTGCGATAGAGGCCGGAGAGATGGGTATTCTGCTCCGGATCGATCCGTACCTCCGTCTCCAGCACGAAGCGTTGCGGCACGCCGGCAATGATCATCCGCCCGGCGCTCAACACATAATCCTCGGGCGGCAGAAGCGTCCCGTCCAGACAAACGGAGAGCGTTTCCAGCCCTTCGCCGTCGAGGCTGAGCGGCTCGTCACCACACACCGCAGGATTGCGGGCGCACTGCAGCCGGGCACGCACCCGCGTTCCCGAAAGCCGGATATCGACATCGAGATCGACTCCATCAATCAGGAACGGGGGAGGGGCATAGTCCTCAAGACGGACGGGCAGGGGCGATTCGGCGGACATGGAGGAAACTTCCCAAAACGAAAAGGGATCAATGATAACGCCTGCACCGCGTCTCCGGCATAAGCGGCAAACACGGGGCAGCAACGCCAACGGTCGAACGGCTGTTTCAGGCCACCCGCCGTGGATGGCGGAGGATTGTCGCATTTGCGCAACAATCCTCCGCCAGCGCGCATCCGGCGGGCACCACGGAGCAAACCCGGGCGCTTACATGCATTTACAATGCCGGCATGATACGAAGCTGTCTGTCCACCCTCCTGCTGATGCTCGCCCTCGCCTGCGCTTTTGCCGTTGCCGAGACGCCTGATGTCGCCATCGTCACGGCCATCGAAGGGCACGTCGACCGGCTCGGCGCACAGGGCAGACATCCCCTGCCGGCATTCGCCCGCCTGAAGAACGGCGACCTGATCGAGGTTTACGACAAGGCGCGCGTACAGATCGTCTATTTCGCACAAGGACGGCAGGAAACCTGGAAAAACCCCGGCGAAATCGAAGTGGGCGGAACGAAAAGTTCCGCCAGAGGCCCGTCCGCACCGGAAGTCCGGCAACTGCCGACGCTCATGGCACGGCAGATCGCGCGCACCCCGACATCGGACGGGCGTCCGGTCAATTTGCGGCAGCGCAGTATCGAGACCGCCGATGCCGCGACACAAATCGAAGACACTTACCGCCGTCTGCGCCTCGAAGCGACGCAGGACGACCTGAATCCCGAACTCTACCTGCTCTCCAGCCTGTTCGAGCGGCGGGACTTCGGACGCCTTGAACAGGCGATCACCGATCTGCGCCAGATTCACGCCAACAACCCGCAAGCCGGGCTGATCGTCGCCTTGTACCAGAAAGCGCTGCGCAACGCGCGCGCTTCCGGCAGACCGTAACCCACCCCCAAAAGCCTGCAAAAAGGCTTTCGCTTTTAACTACACACCACGAAAGGAAGCACGATGGCAAACAAGTTCTATCAACGACTGATCCTGGGGACAGGACTCGCCCTGGCAAGCGGCCTCGCCTCGGCGCAATCCTCCGAATGTTCGATCGCCGTATCCGATTACGCCTATTACGTTTCTCTTGGCGCCGGCCACGAAAGCTACGCGGCCGAAATCATGGCCAACCACCCGGCCTGTTTCGGCGGTTCTGCAACCAACGCTCAGGTTCAGATCAATGCCACCTCGTTCGCCCAGATCAACGCCATTTCCGGCGCCATGGAGTCGCGCTTCCTCGGTGCGCGCACGCCCGGCCAGATGGCATCTTCCGGAACGCGCGGCCTGGCCGCCGGCGGCGCCGGCAAGGCCTTCAACGTCTGGGGCAACCTGAACAACAACGACACCCGCCAGAGCTACAAGAACACTGCCAACCAGCGCATCAAGAACAATTCCGAAGTGCTGAACTCGGTCATCGGCGTCGATTACGCGCTCAACCCGACGCTCGTTGTCGGTGTCTCGGCGGCGCTTGACCGCGGCGACCTCGACAGCCAGAACGTCGGTGGTGGCGGCGCCAAGCTTGGCTCGAACAGCAAAGGCTACGTCATTGCCCCCTATCTCGGCTACCAGCTGAGCAAGGAAGTGGCTTTCGACGCCAGTATCGGTATGGGACAAGGCAAGCTCGATTCGGACGGCGGCGTCAAGGCCGAATCCGACCGCTGGTTCGGTGCCGCCAACCTGGCGTACAACCAGTGGTTCGGCAACCTGCAACTGACCGGCAAGCTCACCTACATGCATGGCGAAGAAAAATACGGCGACATCAAGCTCAACGGCGTCAGCCAGGCCGGCACGGACAGCAAGAACACCATCGACCAGGCCCGCCTCGGCGCGCAAGCCGGTTACTGGTTAGGCGGCGGCTTCATGCCTTACGCCGGCCTCGTCTTCACGCGTGACCTGCACCGTTCGACCTCGCAGTTCGGTACTGATTTCGACCCGATCGGCAAGAACGCCTGGACGTGGACGCTGGGTGTCAACTTCTTCTCGCTTGCCTCGGGCGTCACCGGCGGCATTGCGTTCAACCAGGAAGAAGGGCGCGACAACCAGAAGAACAGGAATCTGATGGCCAACATCAGCGTCCGCTTCTGATGCCCCGCACGGGATTCTTCCCGATCAAGGCCGCACTCTCGGGTGCGGCTTTTTTACTTCTGCTTTGCGCCTGCGCCTCGCCCGATTCCTTCGGCGGTTCGCGCCAGGCCGCCGAGCGCTGGGCAGCAATGCGCGGGTTTTCGGCAAAGACGCTTGCCGCCGGTTCGTTTACCCTGACCGCCTTCACCCGCCATTCAGCCAGCGCCTTGCAGACAGCGGAAGATACGCTGGTCGTCTACATCGAAGGCGACGGTGCCGCCTGGCCAACACCCTTCGACCCGCCGCGCGACCCGACACCGCAAAACCCGCTGGCCCTGGCGCTGGCCGCTGCCGACCCCGCAGCACATGTCGCCTATCTGGGCCGGCCATGCCAGTACCTCGCACCCACAGAACTCGCCCGCTGCCCGCCGGCCTACTGGATCGAACGGCGCTTTGCCGCGGAAGTCATCACCGCCTATGATACGGCGCTGACGCAACTGAAGGCACAGAGCGGGACAAAGCGCCTGCACCTCGTCGGTTATTCCGGCGGCGGCGTCATCGCCGCCCTGCTCGCCCGCCAACGGAAAGACATCGGGCGCCTGATCACCGTCGCCGCACCGCTCGCTCTTGCCGACTGGCTTGCCCTGCACCATCTTTCGCCGCTGACCGGCTCGCTTGACCCGATGGATCTCCCCGTCGCTCCTGATGAGCCCCACGGTAAGCGAAAAGAGATACACTTTGCCGGCAGCGCCGACCGCATCGTGCCACCCGCTCTCCTGACCCGTTACGTCGCCCGGCACGGCGGCCGCATCGAAAACATCGCCGGCTTCGACCACGAACGCCACTGGTCGCGCGACTGGCCGCAACTCGTCCGCCGCGCCCGCAACGAGGAAAAAACGCCATGAACCTGCTCAAAAAACTGCTCCTTCTCCCTCTGCTCGTCGTCGCCGCCGGCGCAGAAGCCCAAATGATGCGCCCGCCCGCCTTTGCCGGCGGAATTCCCGGCATGGCGCAGTTCCAATCCATCATCGTGCAACGCCATCAGGCGCGCACCCTGCTCTACCGCGAGGCACTCGAGGAACTGCGGCGCAACCCGAAGGCCGCCGACGTACCTCCGTGCCCTTCCGGTGCAGTGCCGAAAGCTACGCTCTGCCTGGCGCAGCCAAAAGCGTCCCCTGCCGCTGCCGCAGCCAATGAAACGGCGGTAACAGGACAAGCAGTCCCGGACGAAAAAAAACCCGCGGACACGCCAGCGCCTTCCGTCAAAACCGTCAAAACCGCCGAAACACCGCCCGAGCCCCACGCCAAACCCTCCCCTGCCGAACAGGCTCCGGGCATACAACGGCGCATCGCCCTGCTCGTCGGCAACAACGACTACAAACTGCCGATTCCCGAACTCGAAACACCGATTGCCGACGTCGAGAAAATCGCCGCGGTACTGCGGTCGCGCTTCGCTTACGACGTACGCGTGCTGAAAAATGCCTCGAAGACGCAAATCATCGAAGCCTTCAACGAGATCGCCGGCAAAACCGGCAAGGACGACAGCGTCCTGCTGCTTTATGCCGGACACGGTTACCTGATGGACGACACGAAAATGGGCTTCTGGATTCCCATCGACGCCTCGGTAAAAACCGCCGCCAACTGGATTTCCAACACCGACATCTCGCATTTGCTGGCAGCCATTCCGGCAAAGCAGATCATCCTCGTCTCCGACAGCTGCTTCTCCGGCTCGCTCACCCGCGAGCAGAAAATCAGCGCGCGCGGCGAAACGAAAGCGGAAGACATCCTGCGCCGCCGCTCCGTGCTGGCCTTCTCCTCCGGCGGCGACGAGCCCGTTTCCGACGAAGGCAAGGAAGGACACTCGATCTTCGCCTGGAACCTGATCAAGGCTCTCGATTCGGCCACCGGCACCACGCCGGGGGTCGAGGTCTGGCGCACCGTACATAAACAGGTGATGAACGATTTTCCGCAGGAACCGCAATATGGCGCGGTCATCTCCGCCGGACACAGCGAAGGCGGCGAATACCTGTTCATGAAACCCTAGCGTGCCTCAGGACGGCGCCAAACCTCGCGCCGCAGAGACGTCCCGCGTCCTCCAGAGGTATGCGGCAACAGGCGCCGGCGCGGATTTTCCGCCGGCGCGCGCAGGGCTCGCTTGCTGCAAGGCCGGCGCCTTTTCCTGCCCGGATACACCTTGTTGCAAAACAAGGCTTGACGCAAAAGCCGGGGAGCCTCATCTTCTCGTCTTTGCAGGCTACAAAGCTCCCGTTTACGCAATGCCCATCACCGCAGTTCTTCCGTCGTTCATCCCGCAGCCTGGCAAAAAGCCGTCTCCGCCGACCCGTTTCGCACCCCAGGCGGCATTCTGCCTGGGCATGCTGCTCGCCGGCTGCACCGTCGTCGGCCCGGAATACAGTGCCCCGCCCTTATCGGCAAAGGAAGCCCCATCGCGCTGGACCTCCGCAGCCAGATCGGCCGGTATCGAGACAGGCAATGCCGCCACGCCGCAAACACACCCCTGGTGGAGCGAACTGTCCGATCCGGCCCTCGACCGGCTGGTCGGCGAAGCTTTCAGCAGCAGCCCGACGCTCGAAGCCGCTCTAGCCAGACTCGGCCAGTCGAGCGCCCTGCGTGCGCAAAGCACGGGCGTAGCCGCGCCGACGCTCGACGGAGAAACGGCCGCTCAGCGCAAGCGCAGCGACGGCGTCTCCAGCCAATCCTCCTGGTTATCAACCAATTCTTCCTGGGAAATCGACCTTTTCGGCGCTGTCCGGCGCGGCACGGAAGCCGCACAGGCACGCGAGGAAGCGCAACGCGCCACCCTGGCCGACGCCCGTGTCAGTCTTGCCGCCGATGTCACCGACGCTTACCTGAGCTACCGTGCCTGCCAGTCGCAGCAAGAGTTGCGCGAGCAGGACGTCCTCTCGCGCGAAGCCACGGAGAAGCTGACCGCAGCCAGTGTCGAATTCGGCTTTACCGCACCGTATCAGGGAATCCGCAGCACAGCCTCGGTTGCCGAAGCGAAAACCCGCCTGGCCGAAACGAAAGCGCAATGCCGGCAACTGGAAAACCTACTCACCCGCCTCACCGGCATCGACCGCCCGACGCTGATGCAGCTTCTTGCCGAAAAACCGACCGGACTGAACCGCTTGCCGGAGCCCCGACGTTTCGACATCGCCATTCCCGAACAGGCCTTGCGCCAGCGCCCGGACGTGCGCGCTGCCGAACGCACCCTGGCGGCGGCCTCGGCGGACATTGGCGTGGCCGAGGCCGATCGTTATCCCCGGCTATCGCTTAACGGCTCGCTTGGCTATGCCGTTTCCAGGGAAAGCGGCAGCGGTTCGCTGTCCTTCGGCCAATGGTCGTTCGGCCCGTCGCTCAGCCTGCCCCTTTTCGACGGCGGACGCCGCGCCGCAGCCGTCGAAGTTGCCCGTTCCCGCTACGAAGAGATCCTGGCCCGCTACAAAGCAACGATGCGCCAGGCCATTCAGGAAATCGAGGATGCCCTGACCCGCTATGCGGCGGCGCACGAGCGCGCGGAAAATGCACGCCTCTCCGCCAGCCAGTACCGGCACTTCTTCGACGCCGTGGAAAAACGCTATCGCGAAGGCGCCAGCAACCTGCTCGAGCTCGAAGACGCGCGCCGCTCGATGCTCAGCGCGCAACAGACCCTGCTCGGCGTCCAGAAGGAAAGACTGCAAGCCTGGATCGCACTCAACCGGGCCACCGGCGGAGCCGCCGAATACGCCCCCGAAAAAACCGCGCCAACGACGGATGAACCAGCGCACGATAGCGCACCCGGCGCCGCACCTTCTGTCGATTGATTCACGCCATGACGAAAAACACCCCGCTTTCCCGGAAGCATATCGTCCGCCGCTGCCAGGGCGGCATTCTTGCCCTGCTCACGCTGTGCCTGGCGGCTAGCGCAAGCGCGCAAAATGCCGCTCCCGGCAAAACGCCGCCCGCCGCGAACGAAAAAGCGGCGCAAACCGCACCGGAAGTGCGGACAGTCAGCGTGGTACGGCCCAAAAGCGAAACCCGGCCCGAGCCCATCGAAGCGCAAGGCCACGTCATGCCGTGGCAGGAGACCCGCGTCGGCACCGAAATCGGCGGCTTACGCCTCGTCAGCGTGGAAGCCAATGTCGGCGACAGCGTACGCAAGGGACAGGTTCTCGCCCGTCTCAACCCGGCTTCGGTGGAAGCCGAACTGGAAGCGGCCAACGCCCAGCGGATGGAAGCACAGGCGGCGCTGGCGCAGGCCGAGGCGACCCTGGCGCGCGCCAGACGCCTGGCGCCGTCAGGCGGAGTCAGCCAGCAGGAACTGATGCTCTATCAGACGCAGAAGGAAACAGCGGCCGCCCGCCTCAAGGCCACGCAGGCGCAGGTCAGGACACAGCAGCTCCGGCTCGATTCGGCAACGCTCATCGCCCCCGACGCCGGTATCATCTCCTCGCGCTCGGCGGCCGAGGGCGCCATCGTCCAGGCCGGGAGCGAACTCTTCCGTCTGATCCGGCAAGGCCGCCTGGAATGGCGCGCCGAAGTCGACGGCGAAACGCTGCTCAAGATCGCCGCCGGACAGGAGGCCACGGTCAGAAGCCCGCTCGGCAGCGAAGTCCGGGGGCGCGTACGCCAGGTTTCTCCGACCGTCGACCTCAATACCCGGCGCGGCCTGATTTATGTCGACCTGCCCGAAGATGGCCATTTCAAGGCCGGACTGCGGGTCTCCGGCACGCTGACGCTCCAGAAGAAAATCCTCGTGCTGCCGTTATCCGCCATCGTAGCCGACGGAAACCGATCACGAATCGTCACCGTCAATGCAGAAAACCGGATCGAATCCGTCGAAGTGCGGACCGGGGAAACCCTCGGCGGACTGACGGAAATCACCTCGCCCCTCGACAGACAGCTGAGGGTCGTCGCCGAAAACGGCGACGCGCTGAAGCCGGGAGAGACGGTGCGTGTGCGGCAAAACCAGGAAAAAACAGCGAACGACACCGCCGGCCGGGAAAAATCCTGAACGTCGCCGGCGTTTTCACGCCGCCGCCCTGTTGCAGCCCACGGCCGTCACAGCCGCCGCACACCGGGGAAGCGGTGGCAAGTTATGCTAGAATGCGCGCCTTCGCCAGCCCGCCCGGCGGGTCGGCCGAACGTGCGGCGCAAGAGCATGTGCCGGTACGCGCCATTCCCTTACCTTCTTCCCCGTGACCGACAGCCGGAAGGCGGGTTGTCCAGGAGTCCGTCATGAACCGCCGCTCTTCGCTCCCCGCCGTCCGCCCGCCCGCCGCCGCATGCCGACGGGTCGTTGCTGCAGACACCGCCTTCCGGTCGGCAAACGCTTCCGTCGGCCGCCGTTAAGCCATGCCCTCACGCCGCCGCGCCCTGCTCGTTCTCGCCCTGCTCTTGGCGCTCAGCCTGGCAAGCCTGGCGCTGGCCATGGCGGCCGGAGCCGTCCGCGTTCCGCTGCGTGAAGTGCTCGCCGCCCTGAGCGGCGCCGAAACACCTTCGCGCGCCATCATCCTCGACCTGCGCCTGCCGCGCGCCCTGGCCGGCTTTGCCTGCGGCGGCCTGCTGGCGCTGGCCGGATCGCTGATGCAGGTTCTGCTGCGAAACCCGCTCGCCGACCCTTACGTGCTCGGCATTTCCGGCGGAGCCGGCGTCGGCGCCATGCTGGCCATGCTCTTCGGACTAAGCGGCCTGGGCATCCCCGGTCTGGCCTTTGCCGGCGCCCTGACGGCCATGCTGCTGGTTTTCGGTCTGGCACACGGAGACGGCAGCTGGACGCAATCACGGCTATTGCTCACCGGCGTCGTCGTCGCCGCCGGTTGCGGCGCCATTGTCTCGCTGATCCTGACCGTCGCCCCGGAACAGAAAATTCACGGCATGCTCTTCTGGCTGATGGGCGACCTGTCGCAAGCCACAGCCGCCACTCCGGTTCTCGCCTTGCTGGCACTGTCGCTCGTCGGCGTACTGCCCTTCGCGCGCGAGCTCAACCTGCTGGCGCGCGGCGTCGGCCAGGCACAGTCGCTCGGCGTCGCCGTACCGCTGCTGCGCCGCATCGTCTATGTCATTGCCTCGCTCGCCACGGCCGGCGCGGTCACCACCGCCGGATCGATCGGTTTCGTCGGCCTGATCATCCCCCATCTGGTTCGCCTGGCCATTGGCAACAACATGGGCAACGACCACCGCCTGCTGCTACCGGCCGCCGCGCTGGCCGGCGGCAGCCTGCTGGTGCTGGCCGACACCCTGGCGCGCACGGCGGTCGCCCCCTTGCAACTGCCGGTCGGCGTGCTCACCGCCCTGATCGGCGTACCCGTCTTCCTCTATCTGCTCGGTCGCGGCAAACCATGATCCTGCAGACACGCCAGCTCTCCGTCCGCATCGGACTGCACAAAGTCTGCCTGGGTCTCGACCTCGACCTGGCGCCTGGCTCGTGCCTGGCCATCCTCGGCCGCAATGGCGCCGGCAAATCGACGCTGCTCGCCACGCTCGCCGGCCTGCGCGCCCCGGAGAGCGGAACCCTGTGCCTCGACGGCAAACCCTATGCGCAGCACGCCCTGCGCGAGGCCGCCTGCCGACGCGGCTGGCTCGGCCAGGAACGCAGCGACCCTTTCGCCAGCACCGTTCTGGAAACCGTACTCACCGGCCGCCACCCGCACCTTGAGCGCTGGGCCTGGGAATCGCCCGGCGACATCGCCATTGCCCGCGCCGCACTGGCCTCCACCGGGCTGGCCGACATGGAAGAGCGCGAAATACACACCCTCTCCGGCGGAGAACGGCAGCGCGTCGCGATAGCCACCCTGCTCACCCAGGAACCGCAACTGTACCTGCTCGACGAACCGCTGGCCCACCTCGACCTGAACCACCAGATCGCCGTGCTCGAACTGCTCACCCAGCGCGCGCGCACGACCGGCATCGCCATCGCCATGGTGCTGCACGATCCCAATTTCGCCCTGCGCTACTGCGATCAGGCCCTGCTGCTGTTTGGCGACAGCCGGCACATGATCGGCCCGGTAAAGGAAATCCTCGATGCCACAACGCTGACCAGCCTCTATGGCTACCCGCTTCGCCGCATCGAAAACTTCTTCGTCCCCGCGTAAGCACCTCGCGGCGCCCGCCACTTCCCGGCCAATCGCCGCCTTTTGCCGGAAAATGCTGGCGGGAGAGACGCCGCAGGATTACCATTCACCCCATGCCCGCCACATTGGACAACCTGCTCGTCGTCGCCCTGTCCTCGCGCGCCCTGTTCGATTTCGAAGAAGAGAACCGGGTTTTCGAGACACAGGACGATGCCGCCTACATGCAGCTGCAGCTCGCGCGCCTGGAAAGTGCGGCGCGCCCGGGATGTGCCTTCCCGCTGGTCAAGAAGCTGCTTGCCCTGAACTGCGGCGGCGAACAGCGCGTCGAGGTCATCATCGTTTCGCGCAACGACCCCGTTTCCGGACTACGGGTATTCCGCTCGGCCGAAAGCCACGGACTTGATCTGACCCGGGGCGTATTCACCCGTGGCGGACCCGCCTACCGCTACCTCGCCCCGCTGGGCGCCCACCTGTTCCTCTCCGCCCACGAAGACGACGTGAAAAGCGCATTGCAGGCCGGCTATCCGGCAGCGCGCGTCTTTGCCCAATCGGCCATCGAGGCCGACCGACATCCGCACGAAATCCGCATCGCCTTCGACGGCGACGCGGTTCTCTTCTCGGACGAAGCCGAACAGGTATTCCAGCGCCAGGGTCTGCCCGCCTTCACCGAACACGAGCGCAACAAAGCCTTTCAGCCCTTGCCGCCGGGGCCGTTCAAGCCGCTCCTCGACGCGATCCACAAGCTGCAACGCTCAACAGCCAACGACAGCCCGATCAAGATCCGGACCGCACTGGTCACGGCACGCAGCGCCCCGGCGCACGAGCGCGCCATCCGGACACTGATGGGCTGGAATGTCGGCGTCGATGAAGCGATGTTCCTGGGCGGCTTGGACAAAGGCGCGTTCCTGAAGGAATTCGAGCCCGATTTCTTCTTCGACGACCAGACCTGCCACTGTCAATCGGCCACGGTCGCCGGCCCGGTCGGCCACGTACTGAGCGGCGTAGCCAACGAATCCACTGCAAAAACGCCGGTCTGACAAGCTCCGGCAGCAAACACCGGCTTGGCATCACGCAAAAACCGAATAATCCGCTCTTCCGTATGACGGTTCGGGAGAGCAGATCATTGGCCGTATACGCCATAAATCATGGCGTTTCGATATCCGGATTCGGATAC
>CAYTWY010000010.1:0-33404 GCA_964440925.1 uncultured Propionivibrio sp.
AGGGCTTTGTGCGTTTTGGAGCGCCTGAATGCGCATCCCCCCGGGTCAGGCCTGACTCTAGCTGGACAACTTAGCCTCCACTCAGTACCATCACAGGCTTTTAGGTGTGACTCCGTTGCGCGGGTTTACGTTTTTTTGTGCAAATCGCGGGCAATTTCTGACAAGGATCGACAATCGTGGCATTCATCAATGAAAACTATCTGAAACTTCAGGCGGGCTATCTGTTTCCGGAAATCGGACGGCGGGTCAAGGCCTTTGCCGATGCCCAGCCCGAGGTGGCTTCCCGCATCATCCGATGTGGTATCGGTGATGTGACCGAGCCGCTGCCGGCAGCGAGCATTGCCGCCATGCACAAAGCCGTCGATGAAATGGGCGTGCGCGAGACCTTCCGTGGCTATGGCCCGGAGCAGGGGTACGATTTCCTGCGTAATGCCATCGCCGAGAACGATTTTGCGGCGCGTGGCATGGATATCGCGGCGGACGAAATTTTCATTTCCGATGGTTCGAAGTGTGACTGCGGCAATCTGCTGGATATTTTCGGTGCCGGTAATCGCGTAGCGGTGATGGACCCGGTCTATCCGGTGTATGTGGATACCAACGTGATGCTCGGCAACACCGGCGGCATCAACAGCAAGGGGGCGTTCGAGGGGCTGACCTATCTGCCGTGTACGGCGGAGAACGGCTTTGTTCCGGCCTTGCCGAGCGAGCCGGTCGATCTGATCTACCTGTGCTATCCGAATAACCCGACCGGGGCGGTAGCGACCCGTGAGCAGTTGCAGAAGTGGGTCGATTTCGCGTTGCAGTGCAAGGCGGTCATCGTCTATGACGCGGCCTACGAGGCGTTCATCAGCACACCGGGTATCCCGCATTCGATTTTTGAAATTCCGGGCGCGCGCGAGTGTGCGATGGAATTGCGCAGTTTTTCCAAGAACGGCGGCTTTACCGGCCTGCGCTGCGGCTACGCGGTGATTCCGAAAACCCTGATGGGCGTCAAGCGCAATGGCGAGAAACATCCCTTCCATGCCCTGTGGCTGCGCAATCACACCACCAAATTCAACGGTGTGGCCTATCCGGTGCAGCGCGCTGCCGAGGCCCTGTACTCGCCCGAAGGCAAGGCGCAGGTGCGTGAGCTGGTCAGTTTCTACAAGGAAAACGCGGCCTTGCTGCAAAAGGCCTTGAGTTCGGTCGGTCTGCAGGTCTACGGCTACACCGATTCGCCTTATCTCTGGGTGCGTGGTCCGCAGGGCGCGACAAGCTGGGATCTGTTCGATCGTATCCTGCAACACGCCAACATCGTCACGACGCCAGGCAGCGGCTTCGGTGCCGGCGGCGAAGGTTATTTCCGGTTGTCGGCCTTCAACAGCCGCGCCAACGTCGAGGAAGCCTGCCGTCGCTTGGTCGACCCGCAGCTTTTTGCTTCGTTCAAGTAAGTCTGCGCATTGCCAAAGCCCTGATGCCGCGTAATCGGCTTCAGGGTTTGTTTTTTACGGGTGAGATCACAGGTCTTCGCGACGTAGCAAGAAAACGAATTCGTCCCCGGCCTGTGTGTCGAGCCAGACAAACGGGTTTTCTGGGAAAGCGTTCTCCAATGCCTCGCGGTTGTTGCCGATTTCGACGACCAGAAGTCCTTGCGGATTGAGGTGATTGGCGGCTTCCCGTAGCAAGCGACGGGTGAAATCCAGCCCGTCTTCGCCGCTGGCCAGCGCCAGCTCGGGTTCGTGCCGGTATTCTTCAGGCAGGCTTGTCATCGACTCGGCATTGACGTAGGGCGGATTCGAGACAATCAGGTCGTAACGTTCGCCCGGAACCTGCGCGAAGGCGTCGGATTCGATCAGCCGGATGCGTGTACTCAGACCATAATCATCGACATTGCGTCGTGCTACGACCAGTGCGTTCGGAGAAAGGTCGATGGCGTCGACATGTGCTTCGGGAAAAGCCAAGGCAGCGAGGATTGCGAGGCAACCGGAACCGGTGCATAGATCAAGAACCTTTGCCACGGCCCACGGATCGTTGATCCACGGGCTGAGTTGCGCATGCAGTAGTTCGGCAATATGTGAACGCGGGACGATGACCCGCTGATCGACATAGAAACGGTAATCACCAAGCCAGGCTTCGTGGGTCAGATATGCTGCTGGCAGTCGTTCATTGATCCGGCGTTCGATGAGGTGCAGGGCGGTACTGCGTTCATCGTCGGTTAAACGGGCATCTAGGAACGGTTCCAGACGGTCGATTGGCAGGTGCAGTGAATGGAGCAGCAGATAGGCGGCTTCGTCCCAAGCGTTGTCGCTGCCGTGCCCGAAAAAAAGACCGGCTTCGTTAAAGCGACTGACCGAAAAGCGCAGCAGATCGCGCAGGGTGACTAGCTGATGTTGGGCTTGTGCAAACATGTCAGGCGTTCGGATATTTTCTTTATGAAAGGTTTGTGCCGCATGGGCGGGGAGATATAAGGTGTCAGGAAGCGCTTGGCGTCGAGTCGTCCGAATCGCTGAGATTTAGCGTGAATTCCTTGAAGGAGGTTCCGCTGACATTGGTTTCCGAGAATTCGAGATCGGTTTCGCCGGCAGGGTCTTCCTTGGGTGTTGAACCGGAAATCTCGGAATTGTTGATCAACCAGGACAGGTTGGTTGGCGAATCCGCATTGCCGAGTGCCTCGTCAAGGGTAATGATGCCCTCCCTGTACATGCGGAACAAGTCCTGTTCGAAGGTTTGCGATCCGGGCGCCAGGCTCTGTTCCATGGCTTCCTTGACGGCCATGACTTCGCCGCGTTCAATCAGTTCTTGGATATGTCGGGTATTGAGCAGTACCTCGGCAGCCGGAGTGCGCTGCCCATCTGGCTTTTTTACCAGTCGCTGCGAAATGATGGCTTTCAGGCTGGCGGAAAGATCGAGGTAAAGCGAGGTACGGCTTTCCAGCGGGAAGAAGTTGATAATGCGATTGAGCGCGTGATAACTGTTGTTGGCGTGCAGCGTACCAAGACACAGGTGGCCGGTTTGCGCGTAGGCAATCGCCGCCTGCATGGTTTCCTTGTCACGGATTTCACCGATCAGAATGCAGTCGGGTGCCTGACGCATGGCGTTCTTCAAGGCAGCATCCCAACTCAGGGTGTCCATGCCCAGTTCGCGCTGGTTGACGATCGATTTCTTGTGCCGAAAAAGAAATTCGATCGGGTCTTCGATGGTCAGGATATGGCCGCTCCGATTGGCGTTGCGGTGATCGAGCATCGAGGCGATGGTGGTCGATTTGCCTGAACCGGTTGATCCGACAACCAGAATGAGTCCGCGTTTTTCCATGATCAGTTCAGCCAGCACCGGCGGCAGGGCTAGGGTATGGAGCGGTGGGATGTTGCCAAGAATATAGCGCACCACGATGGAGATCGAGGCGCGCTGACGGAAAATATTGATGCGGAAATTGCCGATATGGGGTACACCGAAGGAAAGGTTCATTTCCATCGTGGCTTCAAAGGTCTTGATCTGGTCTTCGGACATCAGTTCATAGGCGATCTTTTCGATCATTGCCGAGTCCATCAATTGCTGATTGACGGGCACTGTGTTGCCTTGAATCTTGATATGGATCGGGACGCCTGCGGAGATGAAAATATCCGAAGCCTGTTTTTCTGCCATCAGCTGAAAAAGCTTGTCCAGAATCATGTGCCCCCCCGTCGTGATGTGTTTTTCGTCGCTGGTTTTGGTTATATTCCAATATTGTTGATTATACGGGGCATCGCGCGATGGCGGAAAGACAAGAAGCGTAATGTGGCGATGCGCGCACCCAAGGTGCGGCAAAAATTGCGCTGCTCACGGGAGCACTGGTTTTCGGATTGATCTGGTACCCCTACCGGATTTTGCGCGATGCCGGGATCGATGGCATTCTGTCTTCGACTTTGACCTATGCGCTGGCTTTTGTCTTTGCCCTGCTCTTCTTCAGGCGTCGCTTGCATGTGCGCTGGTCGTGGCGTCTGTTTTGTCTGGCGCTTGTTGCCGGAGCTTGTAATCTTGGCTATGTGCTGGCGACCTTGAAAGGCGAAATTGTTCGCGTTCTCCTGCTTTTTTATCTGGCGCCACTGACGTAGGCTGAAAGAAGTGGAGTCCAACGTTTCGTAAAATGTGAGGAACGGAGGACAAGGATGGAACGACTACCGAAAGGGATCTACACGCCGGAATTTCGGGTGGAAGCGGTGAAGCTGGTGGAAGCGGAAGGGCTGTCGGTGGATGCGGCAGCGAAGCGCTTGTCGGTGCCAAAGAGCAGTCTTGGCAATTGGGTGAGGGCGTCGCGTACAGGCAACCTGGCGAAGGTTGGGCAAGGCCAGAGGGTGCCGACGGAAACGGAAATTGAACTGGCGCGACTGCGCAAGGAATTGGCGGAAGTGAAACTGGAGCGTGATCTGCTAAAAAAATGTGCGGCGTATTTCGCGAAGGAGTCGCGGTGAGATACGCCCGGATCGAAAAGTTGCGACAGCACCACGCAGTGGCGGCGATGTGTCGGATTCTGGAAGTTGCGGAAAGCGGCTATCATGCTTGGCGCCAACGTCCGCCGTCAGCTCGTGAGCAAGAGAACCTCCGGCTGGAAACCGAGGTCAAGGCAGCGCATCAGCGGACGCGAGAAACCTACGGTCCCCTGCGCCTGCGGTCCGACCTGGCCGATCACGGCATCCAGACGAGCCTCTATCGCATCAAGCGGATACGCAGGAAACTCGGGCTGCGCTGCAAGCAGAAGCAGAAATTCAAGGCGACGACGGATTCAAGGCATGCCCTGCCGCTGGCGCCCAATCTTCTGGATCGGCAATTCGCCGTGGCGGCGCCCGATCGCGCCTGGGTCAGCGATATCACCTACGTCGCCACCGACGAGGGTTGGCTCTATCTTGCCGGCATCAAGGATTTGTTCAAAGGCGAACTGGTCGGCTACGCCATGTCCGAGCGGATGACCACGAGCCTGGTGTCGCAAGCCCTCTTTCGCGCCGTCGCCGCCAAGCGGCCAGCAAAGGGACTGATCCACCATTCAGATCGCGGCAGCCAGTACTGCGCCCACGCTTATCGAAAGCAACTGCAACAATTCGGTATGCAAGCTTCCATGAGCCGCAATGGCAATTGTTGGGACAACGCGCCGATGGAGAGTTTCTGGGGTTCCCTGAAAAACGAGTTGGTGCATCACAGGCGCTTTACTACGCGCACACAGGCCCGGCAGGAAATCACCGAGTACATTGAAATCTTCTACAACCGAATTCGTAAGCAGGCGAGACTGGGCTATCTGTCGCCGGCACAATTCACCCAGCAATACCATGCAAAACAGATAGCCGCTTAACCCGTTGGACTCTACGGTTGACGACCTATGTCAGCCTAGCGCATGTGTCTTCAAATCGGGCGATTGTCATCCTGCTTGCCGAAGTCGGTTTTGCGGCATTTTCGGCCTGGTGGCTTGCCGAAGAATCTCTGGGTTGGAGAGAGTGGGGCGGCGGCGTGCTGATTCTTGCAGCCAGTGTGTTCTCGGCGAAGAAGATAGAAAATAAAAATGACGTGTCCGAAAAAGCTCATGGATAGGCATTCTTCATGCCTGTGCTGCGTTAAGTGGCGTCGAATATGGCGTTCAGAGACATGAAAAAGTCAAGCTGGACAAGTACATAGGCGCTTGTGCTTGGGTAAATCGACGAATTGCTGTAGAATGCGTGCAGTGGTTCGACCCGGCTGCAAGTGTTGCCGGGTTTTTTATTCATGTGCTGGCGTGGTGGAAACGCTGGTGCATCTTGGGACTTGATGGCCAGGATGCTTGCCGGACGCGCTGCTTTTCCGTCGTTATCGATAGCCCTGTGGGGATGCCTCTACTATGAACGCAAGTATTCTTAAGTATCTGAGAGCCAATGGTGAGCAACTCGATGCCGATATCTCGCAGGCGCTTCATATTCCGATGACACAATTGAAGACGCTGGTTGCCCAGCTTTCGGCTTCCGGTGATGTTATTTGCTGCAAGGTGACGCGCTTTATCGACGGCAAGAAAATCGAGGGTACCAGTTGTCGGCTGTCCTGCGATCTGCCGGCGCCGGCGCGCGGCCGTAAACCGGGTGCGAAAAAAGATCCGCATGCGGATATGACCATTCCGGAATAAGGCGGAGCGTTTCTCCGTACCCTTGGGTGCTCCCTAAGGGGGCGCAATGCAACAACGCCACCTTGCGAGGTGGCGTTGTCGTTTGCGATGGTTCTATTTATTGTGCGCTGTACCGGCTTCCGGTTGCTGCACTACAGCTTGCGGCACATGATTTGCAGCGCCTGTTTTGTGCGGCGGGTAGGGGTGCCAGCCGAGAGCGAAATTCAGCACCAGGAAGCCAGCAACATAGGCCAACGCGACATGCCAGCCGTAGCGCAGCCAGTTGCCGACGGATCGGGCTTGTGGGTACATGCTGGAGAGGGCGACCCCGGCTGACGAACCGAACCAGATCATCGAACCACCAAAGCCCACGGCATAGGCCAGGACGCCCCAGTCGTAACCCCCTTGCTTGAGCGCCAACGCAGTGAGCGGGATGTTGTCGAAAACCGCTGATATGAAGCCCAGGCCGAGCGCCACGACCGCTGAGGCGGAGGGCAGTGTTTCGACCGGCATCATCGATGCACAAGTGACCAGCGAAAGCAGAAAAATCGAGCCTTTGAAGGTCTCTGGCAGTACTTCCCAATCGGGGCGGCGTAGCGGGGCAGAAAGCAGGATGGCGACCCATACTGCGATACCGATGAAGGGGAAGTGATCAGAAATCGCAGCGAACTCGACGTTGATCACGATGTTGGTGGTGATCGCCAGAACCAGGATCAGCGCGACGATGCCAATTCGCACCTTGTCAATGTGGGTGTGCTGGTGGGCATTCTTGATGATCGGCGAATACGCGTGTTGTTGTTTGGATCCGAAGTAGGCCGTGATGCATAGAGCAACAACAGCCGCAACGTAGGCGTGAAGAACCGAGATCGGGCTGACACCGTCGATCCACATCATGGTCGTCGTCGTATCGCCGACGACCGATCCTGAACCACCGGCGTTTGACGCGGCGACGATCGCCGCCAGATAGCCGACATGCACCTTGCCCCTGAACAGTTGGTGCGCCATGGCACCGCCGATCAGCGCCGCAGCGATGTTGTCGAGGAAGCTGGAGAGGACGAAAACCATAACCAGCATTATGAAGCCGCCTTTCCAGTCATCCGGCAGATACTTGGGCAGGATCACCGGGGCATGGCTCTTCTCGAAGTGGCGCGAGAGCAGGGCGAAGCCCATGAGCAGACAGAACAGGTTAGCGAGAATCACCCACTCGTGCTGGAAATGCAGACCCAGTCCGGCCAGGCCATCGCCGGTCTTGAATCCGGTGAATGCCAGTTTGTAGAAGGTGATGGTCAGCATGCCGGTCAGCCCGACAAGAAGCGTGTGCCCGTGGAACAGGGCAACGCCGAGCAGGGTGAGTGCAAATAGCACGAAATCGAACGGGATTCCGGCCACCAGGATCAATTCGCCCGCTTGTGCCGGAAGGGCAATGCCCGACAGAACGAGTGCCGGAAAGAAACAACGGGCTAGTTTGCTAAGCATGGAAATCTCCTCAGGGCGGATTCGCCTTCTGTGAATTTTCAGCAAACGGGCATTATAGCGGCTGTCATTCGTGGCGTGCCGGATCCTGGCGGTAAAAATGATGGAATTGTTCATACAGCCGGGGGTATTGGTCATGCAGAAGCGTCGGCATTTCAAAGAAGGCCTCGCTCATGACGGCAAAAAATTCGGCCGGGCTTTCTGCGGCGTAGTCATCGAAAGGCATTTCCTTGCCGGACTCATCGGCGGATTGGATCCGGGTGCAAAAATTTTCGTATGCCTGCAGCAGGGTGTGGCGCCATGTCTGACGGGAAATGCTGATCGGAAGGGGAGGGTGACCGTCCGCGGGGCCGTTGAGCATGTCGAGCTTGTGCGCAAACTCGTGGATGACAACGTTGTAGCCGGAACCGGCCATCTGCACGTCACGCCAGGAAATCAGCAGCGGTCCGCCTTCCCAGGCTTCGCCCGAGGCGATGTCGTCGTATTCGTGCACAATGCCGTATTCGTCCTCGATGCGGCGTGGAATGACAAATTCATCCGGATAAACGACGATGCCGACCCAGTCGCGATAGTTTTCCAACCCGAGATTGAGAATCGGCAGGCAGCCTTGTGTGGCGATCGAAACACAGATGGCATCGGTCAGAACAAGGCCGCCGGAACTGCTGAATTCCTTTTGTGTAAGGAATTTTTCAGTCAGGCAGCGCAGCCGGAGTCTTTCGTCGTCGTTTAGTCGTGCGAGAAAGGGCAGGCTACGGAATGTGTTGCACCATAGCTCGTCCGGTAGTGGCGAGGTATGCGATGTGCAGTGCAGCCAGTTGAGAATATTGTCGATGAGCATATGTGGGTTGAAAGTGGATTCATGGCAAACCGGTCTCATGCCTTTAAACCGCCGGCGTGCTGCGATTATAGGCGGGTGAGTTTGCGCCATTCGGGCTTTTTGCTGGGGGACAGAGCCGTCTGGATTGACCGGCTGCGGGTTTATAATGGCAGCATGGTTTCTGTCACCCATTCTGTCGCTGCGCAAAGCGATCCCGAACATTCCCTGAAAACTCTAAGCGAAGGACTTTCTTCCGATGAGGCGGAAAAGATTCGTTGCGCCGTTGATTTTGCCCAGGCAGTTTATGCGGACAACCCCCTGGGGAGTGGCGAGGGAGTGTGGCATCACGCTCTGGGCATGGCACTCATTCTGGTCGGCCTCAGGCTGGATGCGGACAGCCGTCTGGCGGCCTTGCTTTTTGCCCTGCCGACTTATGAAGAAAATGCCCTGGCACTGATTGAAAAGCGGTTTTCCCCTTCCGTCGCGCATCTTGTTGGGGGGGTATCCCGCCTTAACCGCTTACGGCCGATTACGCGCGGATTTGTCGCCCATTCGGTGGAGAGCGGGGAGCATAACCCGACCGAAATGAAGGCGCAGATCGAAGTCCTGCGCAAGATGTTGTTATCGATGGTGGAGGATATCCGTGTCGTTTTGCTGCGCCTGGCTTCGCGCACGCAAACCATGCGCCACTATGCGGCCGATGACGACGCACTGCGTATCGAGGTGGCAAGAGAAACCCTGGAGATCTATTCCCCGCTGGCTAATCGTCTTGGGGTCTGGGAATTGAAATGGGAGCTGGAAGACCTTTCGTTGCGTTTTCTGCATCCGGATATCTACAAGAAAATTGCCCGTCAGCTTGACGAGAAACGGGGCGAACGGGAACGTTTCATTGCCGAGGCTGTGGCGCGCCTGAAGCGTGAGCTGGCCGAAGCGGGAATCAAGGAGGCCGAGGTTTATGGCCGTCCGAAGCATATTTACAGCATCTGGAACAAGATGCGCAAGAAAGGGGTCGAGTTTTCCGAGGTCTACGATGTACGTGCCTTGCGGGTGATCGTCGATGAGGTGCGTGATTGCTATACCTGTCTGGGGATCGTGCATAACATCTGGTCACCGATCTCCAAAGAGTTCGACGATTACATTTCCAACCCCAAAGGTAATAATTACCGCTCCCTGCATACGGCTGTTCGCTGTCCGGACGGGCGCTCGCTCGAAGTGCAGATACGTACCCGGGAGATGCACAAGCATGCCGAGTTGGGCGTAGCTGCTCATTGGCGCTATAAGGAAGGGGGACGATCGTCCTCGGATGGAAACTACGAGGAAAAAATCGCCTGGTTGCGTCAGTTGCTGACTTGGAAAGACGAAGTCGCCGATTCATCGGACTGGGTGAAGCATTACAAGGAAGCAGCGCTTGACGAGACCATTTATGTCATGACGCCACAAGGGCGAGTGGTTGATTTGCCGCGCGGTGCGACGCCGGTCGATTTTGCTTATCGCGTACATACCGATTTGGGACATCGTTGTCGCGGCGCGAAAGTCAATGGTGCGTTGGTAACGCTCAATACGCCCCTGGAAACCGGGCAGAGCGTTGAGATCGTGGTGGCCAAACAGGGCGGACCATCGCGCGATTGGCTGAATCCGGCGCTGGGCTACCTTTTTTCCCACCGTGCCCGGACCAAGGTTAGACAATGGTTTTCCGCGCGGGCGCTGGAGGAAACGCTGGCCGAAGGGCGGATGATCGTCAATCGCGAGCTGCAGCGCATGGGAGAAAGCGCGATTCGCGTCGACGATCTGGCAAGCCGTCTTGGTTTTGCCAAGAGCGAGGATTTGTTTGTCGCGGCTGCGCGCGCGGAGGTTGGCTTGCGTCAGCTGCAGACGGCGATTCGTGGCGGTGACCCCTTGGCCGAAGATGAACTGCCCAGCGATTCCATCGTGCGCAAGCCAAAGATGAGTGACGAATCCGGGAAAGGTATTCTCATCGTCGGTGTCGATAAGCTGCTTACCCAATTGGCGGGGTGCTGCAAGCCGGCGCCTCCCGATCCGATCGTTGGTTTTGTTACGCGCGGCAAGGGGGTGTCAATTCATCGTGCCGATTGCTCCAATTTTTCCAATATGGAGGCAATGCATCCGGAGCGGGTAATCGAGACAGCGTGGGGACGCCAGACCGAAGGCGTCTTTGCCGTCGATTTCGTGGTCGACGCGCATTCTCGTCAGAGTTTGTTGCGCGATATCCTTGAAGTGCTGACGCGCGAGAAAGTCAATGTGATTGCGGTAAATACGCAGAACAGGCAGGGGATGGCGCACATGAGCTTTACTGCCGAAATCACCCATGTCGGGCAGCTCAAACGCATGCTGGAAACGTTGCTTGAGGTCAATGGAGTGGTCGGTGCCCGTCGTGCATAAAGGAATCTCGTCGCAAACGATGATTTGTCCTATGGCTCGGTTTGACGCAGCCTGTTTTCCGCAGCAAACAGCGCGGCACCGACAATGCCTGCCTGATTGAGAAAATTGGCGGCAACGATCGGTGTTCTGATGGTAACCATGGGCGCGAACTTTTCCAGTTTCTTGCTGACGCCGCCTCCCAGAATGATCAGGTCAGGCCAGAGCAGGGCTTCCATTTTTTGCAGATACAGGTTGAAGCGTTCGCCCCAGTCTTTCCACTTGAGCTTCTTGACAATGCGGATGGCCTCGGAGGCATAGTGTTCCGCTTCCATACCGTTTTCGAGAATGATGTGTCCGAGTTCGGTGTTGGGCAAAAGCTGTCCGTTGGCAAACAGCGCCGTTCCCAGTCCTGTTCCGATGGTGACGATCAGAACCACGCCCCGCTGTCCCTGTCCCGCTCCGAAGCGCATTTCGGCCAGACCGGCGACATCGGCATCGTTGGCAACATACACCGGGCACGCGGTTTTCTCCGCAAAGAATTCTTCTATGCGCATGCCAATGAAAGATTTGTCGATATTGGCTGCCGTGCGTACGGTCCCGTTCTGGATGGCTGCCGGAAAGCCGATGCCGACGGCCGATTTCCAAGCAAATTGGGCAATCAGTTCGGATAGCGCCGAGGCTATAGCCTCGGGAGTTGCCGGGTGCGGAGTGGCGATGCGGATACGTTCGCTCGACAATTTGCCTGTTGCCGTTTCGACAACGGCGGCCTTGATTCCCGTTCCACCGACATCAATACCGAGAATATTCACAGCATCCTCCTTGGCTGATTGTGTGCAGGACGATGCTAGCTGATTTGTCGCCCTTTGTGCAGCCACGAGTTGCTCAGGGTCCAGTGATGAATGTCACAGCGGGTGTCAATGGCGTTCAATTTAATCGGTCGTGTCCTGGCCGGGCGGGCGTATAATCCGCGCAAAGTCATGCCGTTGCGGCTTTCGTGAAATCGCAGTTGCCAATTTGATCGAGTACTGGACGTGAATACTCCGCATAACGACCCGCAATGGGAAAGACAGATTCTTGAAAAAATCGCTCTTGCGGCGCTTAACGAGCAACGCCTGCGCCGCCGCTGGGGTGTTTTTTTCAAACTGGCGGGGTTGGCTTATCTGCTGGCAGTTCTCGTTCTGGTTGTCGACTGGGGCGGTTCGGAAAAACACATCGACGGAAAACATACGGCGCTTGTCAATTTGCGTGGCAGCCTCGATTCGAGCGGCGAGGGCAGTGCCGAAAAAATCAATGCCGCGTTGCAGTCGGCATTCGAGGACAAGGGGACGGCGGGAGTTGTTCTGCGCATCAATAGCCCCGGTGGTAGTCCGGTTCAGGCCGGGATTGTCTATGACGAAATTCGGCGTCTGCGCAATAAATACCCGGATACCCCCTTGTACGTGGTTGTCGAGGATTTGTGCGCTTCCGGCGGCTATTACATTGCGTCCGCAGCGGACAGGATTTTTGTCGATAAGGCCAGTATTGTCGGATCCATCGGGGTGCTGATGGACGGGTTCGGTTTTACCGGAACCATGGAAAAACTGGGGGTTGAACGCCGCTTGCTTACGGCCGGTTCGAACAAGGGCTTCCTAGATCCGTTTTCTCCCCAGGATGGGGTGCAGAAAGAGCATGCACACCTGTTGCTCGACGAGATTCACAAGCAGTTCATCGAAGCGGTCAGGCAGGGGCGTGGCAAGCGCTTGAAGGAGGCGCCGGAAATGTTTTCCGGCCTAATGTGGACCGGAAGCCAGAGTATCCAGATGGGGCTGGCCGACGATTTCGGGACGGTTGATTCCGTGGCGAGAGATTTGATCAAGGCCGAACATGTCCTCGACTACTCGGTCAAGGACAATATTGCCGAACGTTTTGCCAAGCGCCTCGGTGCCGAGGTCGGGCAAAGCCTGAGCCTGCGCCTGTTCGGAAGAAACGACGCCTTGCGTTAGGCTTGGATCAGGAACACCGTCGGATGCCGGTCGATTTCCGGTAGCGCTTTGGTTTTCCATTGTGCAGCCGTGCCGGTTGTGATGCGTTCGCTGGCCAGTGTTAGATCGGTCGCCACGCAAATCCGTGTCTGATCTGCGCACAGGGAAATCAGGCTTTCCAGCATTTTCCGGTTTCGATAGGGGGTTTCGATGAAAATGTGGGTCCTTTTTTCCTGCCGCGAATCTTTTTCCAGTGCACGAATTACCTTTTGCCGTTGATCGTCTTTTGCCGGAAGGTAGCCGTGAAAAGCAAAATTCTGTCCGCAGAGGCCCGAACCCATCAAGGCCAGCAGGATGGCCGATGGGCCGACCAGCGGAATGACTTCGATTCCCTTGGCGTGCGCCAGGGCTACCAGTTGGGCTCCCGGATCGGCTACTGCCGGACAGCCTGCCTCGGATACTAGTCCTACGTCGAATCCTGACAGCAAAGGTTCAAGCAGGGGCGGGATCGTCTCGGCTTGCGAATGTTCGTTCAGTTCCCAGATTTCGATTTGTTGCAGGGGCGTATCCGCAGGCAGGGCTTTTAGAAAGGCGCGTGCCGATTTGGCGTTTTCGGCGACGAAATGCTTGAGTCGGCGTGCGCATTCCTGTACCGGGTGCGGCAATACCGCAGCAACGGAGTCTCCGCCCAGAGGGACCGGAATCAGATAAAGCCGTCCTGTGCGCATGGGATTGGGGTGTCGGTGATGACGCCTTGTCGGGAAGGGACGGGAGTGCCTTGGCGGCAACTCCCGGTTCTTGGCTGAAGCAGTTCTTACTCAGTCTTGCTGGTTTCCACCATGACCAGCGCTTCGTTCGACATAGCCGGGCTAGCCGGACGCCGGCGTCGTGGAGCCCCGGTCGTGGTCGCCATCGGCGCGGGTTCGGCCTGCCACTCCTGGTGCTTGTCGCGGCTCGTCTCTATCATGACCAGACCGCTGGTTTCGAGCGCCACGGCGATGTCGACGGGAGCAGTTTCAGGATCGACGCTGGAATTTGGTATGGTCTGTGCAGCGATTTCAGCGGCCGGTTGCGCCCGATTTTCCTGTTCCGCGTCGAGCAAAACCGGGGCCTCGGCTATTTGCGCGGCGACTGGGATTTCCGGCAGTTTCGTTTCTTTTTCAGCGACCTCGGTGACAAGGGGGGCTCTCTGCACGTTCCGATCCTCGGTGTCGCTATTTAGCGGTCGGGCAGATGTTTCTAGCGTCTGAGCGAACTGAATAACATGTTCGGTCTGTGCAGAGGGCTGCTCGCCGGCCAAGGGCGCAGTATCAAGCGTAGTGACCTCGTTGTCGATTGCGCCTTCTTGCGTTGGCGAATTGGGAAGGCTCTCCCGGTGTTCGCCGCGCTCCCTGCGACCACCACGCCGGCCACGGCGGCGGGAACCGCCGTTTGATTCTTCGCTTGTCTTGCTTGGCGCCTCGTTGACAGAGGGAGCATTGTTCTTGGCTTCTGCCGCAACGCTCTGCTCTTTTCGTTCGTGACGATTTTCCTTCGGGCGGCGTGTGTCCCTTGCTTCGCGTACGCTCTTCGGATTTTCCTCGCGTGCTGTGTTCTGCCGCGGTTCGCGATTTTCCTTCGGTTCGCGAGCGGCATTGCGCGATTCGCGCTCTTCGCCGCGCCGATTGTTACGTCCTCGGCGATCTTCGCGTTGGCTGCCGTTGCGGGCTTTTCGTTGCGGTTTTTCCGCCGGGGCTTTCTCTGCCGCCGTCCCACGCAACCACGAAAGAATTCGGGCAAACAGACTGTCTTTTTCTTTTCTCTTTGTTTTTTCCGGGACGATGGGAGCCGGTTGCGCCAGGGTGATTCCCTTGATCGCCGCTTCCTGGCGTGGCGCCCTGGTTTCTCCGCTTGGCGTGTGCTTGTCCGCTTCTTCCGAAGGAACGTCGACCATCTTGTACGAGGGCTGTTGCGAATCGTCTTGATTGACTTCGTCGTGACGCAAGCGAACGATCGAATGTTGTGGCGTTTCAAGGTGAATGTTGGGGATCAGCAGGACATTCACCTTGTGGCGCAGTTCGATGGCCTGGATATCGGCACGTTTTTCATTGAGCAGGAAAGTGGCGACATCGACCGGAACCTGGGTGTGAACCGCCGCCGTGTTGTCTTTCATGGCCTCCTCTTCGAGGATGCGCAAGATATGCAATGCCGCAGATTCGGCACTACGAATATGTCCGGTGCCGGAACAGCGCGGGCAGGGAATGTAGCTGGTTTCGGCGAGCGCCGGACGCAGACGCTGACGTGACAGTTCCATCAGGCCAAAGCGGCTGATTTTCCCTGTCTGGACGCGGGCGCGGTCAAGTCGCAGCCCTTCGCGCAGGCGGTTTTCGACTTCCCGCTGATTGCGCTGACTTTCCATGTCGATGAAATCGATGATGATCAGACCGCCTAGGTCACGCAGACGCAGTTGCCGGGCGACTTCCTCGGCGGCTTCGAGATTGGTCTTGAAGGCCGTTTCTTCGATATCGGCACCGCGCGTTGAGCGCCCCGAGTTGACGTCAACGGAAACCAGTGCTTCGGTGTGGTCGATGACGATGGCGCCACCGGACGGCAGATTGACCTGCCGCGAGTAAGCCGATTCGATCTGGTGTTCGATCTGGAAGCGCGAGAAAAGAGGTACGTCGTCGCGGTAACGTTTGATGCGGTTGACCGTCGCCGGCATGACGTGCGCCATGAACTGGCGCGCCTGTTCGAAAACGTCGTCGGTATCAATCAGGATTTCACCGATGTCCGGCTGGAAATAATCACGGATGGCGCGAATAACCAGACTGCCTTCCTGATAGATCAGGAAAGCACCTTTCTGCTGATTGGCTGCGCCATCGATGGCTTTCCACAACTGCATCAGGTAGTTGAGATCCCATTGCAGTTCTTCGCTGTTGCGGCCAATAGCGGCTGTCCGCGCGATCAGACTCATGCCTTGCGGCACTTGTAATTGATCCATGACATCGCGCAGTTCCGCGCGCTCGTCTCCCTCGACACGACGCGAAACGCCGCCGCCGCGCGGATTGTTGGGCATCAGAACCAGATAGCGTCCGGCCAGGCTGACAAACGTGGTTAGCGCCGCTCCCTTGTTGCCGCGTTCGTCCTTATCGACCTGGACGATGAGTTCCTGGCCTTCACGCAATGCTTCCTTGATGGATGCGCGATTGACTTCCACTCCAGGCTGGAAATAGCTACGCGAAATCTCTTTGAAGGGGAGAAAACCATGGCGCTCGGCGCCGTAATCGACGAAGGCAGCTTCCAAGCTTGGCTCGATGCGCGTAATTACCGCCTTGTAGATATTGCTTTTTTTCTGTTCCTTGGCTGCCGATTCAATGTCAAGATCAACAAGTTTCTGACCATCAACAATGGCGACACGAAGTTCTTCGGCCTGTGTCGCGTTAAATAACATGCGTTTCATAAACGGGCTCCCGTGCGCAACGACGAGGGGAGCGCCTTGTGCAGGCAGCGAGGAATTAGTTGGGCGATGGATGCTTCATGGGCTTTCCGCTAGGGCAACTAAGGTTTATTCGCTGGATATTTTATCTGCGAGCCCTGAAAAATCAGAGCCCGGAAATCTGCTTAGGGCGATCCGGACGTGCTAGGCGCGTGCAAATCAAGTAGTATCGCTACTTTTGGTGAGCGTACTTAACCAGGTGATTTGTGTCGTTTGATCTTGCACAGGTCGGTGCAAGCGAGGCGGCTGATGCCTGCCGGTAAGTGCGTCGCAACCACGAAACAATTAGCGCCGCCCGAAGGTCTTACGGGTCATCGCCTCTTTCAATACGAAACACAAATCAGGGCTAGTATATTAAAAATGGCCGGTGTTAGCAAAGAATCTGTTTCACAGGCCATTGTTTCCGAAGACGAGCAGGGGCAACGGCTGGATAATTTTCTGCTGCGAATCTGTAAAGGGGTTCCTAAAAGCCACGTTTATCGGATTGTTCGCAGTGGCGAAGTGCGGGTCAATGGCCGGCGGGTTGAAGTCTCCTATCGCTTGCAGAACGGGGATCGCTTGCGGATACCTCCCGTTCGTATTGCCCAGCGGAGCGAAGAACTTGTCGCCGGCGCTGAAATCAAGGCCGAGTTGCCGATCATTTACGAAGACGATTCCTTGCTGGTGGTCAACAAACCAGCGGGAATTGCCGTGCATGGGGGCAGCGGCATCAGTTTCGGCGTCATTGAGGCGTTGCGCCGGCAGCGGCCACAGGCTCGTTTCCTTGAATTGGCGCACCGCCTTGATCGCGAGACATCCGGGTTGCTGCTGATCGGGAAAAAACGTTCGGCACTGACGGCGTTGCATGATATGTTCCGCGAAGGCGGCGGGACGGGGCGGGGAGCCGACAAGCGCTATCTGCTTCTGGTCAAGGGTCGCTGGATGGATCCTGTTCGCCATGTCAAGTTGCCGCTGCTCAAATACCTTCTCGATTCTGGCGAGCGCCGGGTGCGCGTTTCCGACGATGGCAAGGCGTCGCATACGGTTTTTCGCCTGCTTGCGCGTTGGGAGAACTTCAGCCTCTTGGAGGCAGAACTCCGCTCCGGACGTACGCATCAGATCCGCGTGCATTGCGCACATCTGGGATACCCGATCGCAGGAGACGAGAAGTATGGCGATTTCTCGTTTAACAAGAGTTTGCACAAGGCCGGTCTGAAACGCATGTTTTTGCATGCGCGGAAAATCGGTTTCCCGCATCCGGTGACTGGTGAGCGGTTAGTTCTGGAATCGCCTTTGCCTGAGAGCCTTGATATTTTTTTGGCAAGGATATCGGAAAAAGAGACACAGGATTATGGTGGTGAGACACTTTGATTTGATCGTCTTTGACTGGGACGGTACATTGCTTGACTCGACCGGAGCGATCGTTGCCGCCGTGCAGGCGGCTTGTCGCGATCTCGAGATACCCGAGCCTTCGGCGGAGCACGCCCGCCAGGTTATCGGGCTCGGCCTGCTCGATGCCTTGCGCCATTCGGCGCCGGATCTTCAGGAAGACCGCTTCGATGTGATGATCGAGCGCTACAAATATCATTATCTTTCGAACGATCAGGGACTTTGTCTGTTCGAAGGGGCTTCCGAATTGATTGCCGAACTGCATTCGCGCGGATTCATCCTTGCGGTAGCGACGGGGAAAAGCCGGACAGGTCTTGATCGGGCGCTTGCTCATAGCGGACTGGGAGAATATTTTTCCTCGACGCGTTGTGCCGACGAATGTTTTTCCAAGCCTCATCCGCAAATGCTTGAACAACTGATGGAAGAATTTTCCGTGTCACCGGAGAGGACACTGATGATCGGCGATACGACACACGATTTGCAAATGGCGCTTAACGCAGGTGTTTCCGCCTTGGCGGTGGCTTATGGGGCGCATCCGGCGGAGGCGCTTGATGCGTTTCAGCCACTCGCTCGCGTGCACAACGTTGACGAATTGGCTAAATGGCTAAGAGAACGTACCTTGCGAGGTGAGGTCTGCGCAATCTGAGGCATGCCTTTTGCGCTTTGGTTCACGAAAGGATAGAAAAACATGAAAGAAACGCTGTGCCCGGTTTCGCTGGAGAAAAGCTATCGTCTGATCAATCATGGCCCGGTTGTTCTCGTCAGCAGCGCCAGTGGCGATCGTTGCAATGTCATGACTGCTGCCTGGGTGATGCCGCTGGATTTTTCCCCGGCCAAGGTCTCTCTGGTCATCGATAGCCAGGCTTTTACGCGCGAGTTGATGGAGGCCTCGGGTGAGTTTGCGCTGAGTATTCCTTGTCGGGCCATGGCCGACAAGGTTTTTGCCGCGGGACGGATGTCCGGGCGCGATGGCGACAAGTTTGTGGCTACCGGGCTGGAGAAGATGAAGGCTTCTCAGGTCGCTGCCCCGCTGATCCACGGATGCGTTGGCTGGCTGGAATGCCGGATCATCTCCGGGGCGGAATATCAGAAACGGTACGATCTGTTTGTTGCCGAAGTTGTTGCTGCATGGTCTGATCCGGATGTTTTTTGCGATGGCATCTGGCATTTTCCGGACAGCCAGAGAAGAACCATTCATTACCAAGCCGACGGAATTTTCTTTGCTACTGGCGAGGCCTTCGCTCTGGCCTGAGATCATGCCTCGTGCCTTCCGGCAAGAGGGGTTGTGGTGGAAGCAATTTACGGTTCGAGCAGCTCGATCAATTCGCTTTGTGCGCAATGTATTCTTTTACTCGATGCCCGGCGAGGATGATAGTGGCCTGCGGCATCCATTTCCCAGGATTGCTGGTTGTCGGTCAGATAAATTTTCAGTCCTTCCATGATCACCCGCCGTTTAAGCTTCTTGTCGAGGACGGGAAAGGCCAGTTCGATGCGGCGGAAAAAATTGCGCTCCATCCAGTCGGCGCTCGATAAATAGACCTTTTCTTCGCCACCGGCGTAAAAATAGAACACGCGATGATGCTCGAGCAGGCGACCGATAATCGAATGAACACGGATATTGTCCGATAGCCCCTTGATTCCGGGGCGCAGCGCACAGACACCGCGCACGATCAGATCGATTTTTACTCCCGCCTGCGAAGCCTCGTAAAGAGCGCTGATGGCTTCCGGTTCCAGAAGCGAATTCATCTTGGCCATGATCCGGGAACGTTTGCCGGCGCGCGCGGCAAGGACCTCTTCCCGGATTGCGGCAACCATGTTCTGATGCAGCGAGAACGGCGCCTGCCATAGGTGTTTCAGTGTTTGTGCACGACCGAGCCCGGTCAGTTGTTTGAACACTTCATTGACATCGGCGCATATTTCCTCATTGCTGGTAAATAGGCCGAAATCGGTATAGAGGCGAGCCGTCTTCGGATGGTAATTTCCGGTTCCGAGGTGCACGTAACGGCGCAAGGGGGGGGCGGTCCTGCTTTCTTCGCGGCGGATGATCATCAGCATTTTGGCGTGCGTTTTGTACCCTACTACGCCGTAGACGACGTGTGCTCCGATTTCTTCCAGTCGGGTGGCCCAGCCGATATTGGTCTCTTCGTCAAATCGCGCCATCAGTTCGACGACGACGGTCACCTCCTTGCCATTCTGCGCGGCGCGTAGCAGGGACTGCATCAGTACCGAATCGGTTCCGGTACGGTACACCGTCATCTTGATGGCGACAACTTGTGGATCGATGGCCGCTTGGTCGAGCAGTTCGACGACCGGGTTGAAGCTTTGATAGGGATGATGCAAAAGTACGTCGTTGGTACGGATTACATCAAATAGCGAAGGTGTCTTTTGCAGGATTTTCGGTCGCCCTGGCTGGAAGGACGGAAATTTCAGGTCGTTGCGCAAAACCTGGTCAGGAACCTGCATCAGGCGTACCAGATTAACCGGGCCGGTGACCCGATAAAGATCGATTTCGCCAAGATTGAATTGAGCCAGAAGATAGTTGGCCATGCTGTCGGAGCAGTTGTCGGCAACTTCCAGCCGGACACCATCACCGAAATGGCGTTGCGGTAGTTCTCCCTGGATCTTGGTGCGCAGATTCTTGATTTCTTCTTCGTCGACAAAGAGGTCACTGTTGCGGGTGACCCGGAACTGGTAACAGCCGAGGACGTTCATGCCGGAGAACAATTCGCCGACAAAAGCGTGTAGCACGGAGGAGAGGAAGACAAACCCGTACTCGCAATCGCTGCGTTCCTTCGGGAGGCGAATGATCCGCGGAAGGACCCGCGGCGCCTGGACGATGGCCGCGCCGGAACTGCGGCCGAAGGCATCTTTCCCTTCCAGTTCGACGGCAAAATTGAGACTTTTGTTGAGTACCCGCGGGAAAGGATGGGACGGGTCGAGTCCGATCGGGGTCAATACCGGCATAACCTCGCGCAAGAAATAATCCCTGATCCATTCGAGTTGCGCTTCCGTCCAGTGGCTGCGCCGGATGAACTCGATTCCTTTGGCGGCAAGCTGGGGAAGTAATTCGTTATTGAAGAGCGCGTATTGTTCCTCGACCAGTGCATGTGCTTCGCGGCTGACCCGGTGCAGAGCCTCTCCGGCGGTGAGCCCGTCCGTGGTGGTGGAGACCGAATTGAGCTTGATCTGTTCTTTCAGTCCTGCGACGCGAATCTCGAAGAACTCGTCCAGATTGCTGCTGACGATGCAGAGAAAGCGCAATCGCTCGAGCAAAGGGGTGTGCGTTTTTTTTGCCTGAGCCAGCACCCGGCGATTGAAGGCCAGAATACCCAGTTCCCGGTTTAGAAAAAGGTCGGGAGGGTAACTGGCGTTTACGCAATGCGCGATATCAATGCGATGGGTCATGGACTCATTGAAGCAGGAAAGGGGAGACGACGCAAGAATGAGCATTGTTCCAATTCCTGCCCTCTGCCGCGTTCATGGACAGTTCTGTCTATGCGGTTTACGCCGGTGCGCGAGGATGAGGTCAAAGAAGGCGCAGGGCGGCGATGACCGGAGCCGTATCCGGACGAACTCCGCGCCACAGGAAGAAAGATTCCGCCCCCTGTTCGACGACCATGCCCAGACCGTCGCAGCACCGGGCGACGCCGGCAGATTGTGCGGCGCGCATGAAGGGGGTCGCTTCCCGGGCGTAAAACATGTCGTAGGCGAGCAGGGAGTCGGTGTTCCAGGTGTTTTGCGGCAGGAGGGGCGCTTCTCCTGCCAGACTTGACGCTGTGCCGTTGATGATGAGGTCGAAGCAGCCTTCAATGTCGTTCAGACTGCCACCGGAAAGGCTCGTGTTTACTGTCTTTTCGCTGAACTGTCGGGCAAGGGCGATGGCTTTCTCTGGGGTGCGGTTGGCAATGAAAACTTCGCCGGGGTTCTCTTCCAGTATCGGTAAAAGTGCGCCACGTACGGCGCCACCGGCCCCGAGCAGCAGAATGCGCCGTCCCTCAAGACGGCATCCCAGGTTGTCGCGGATGTCGCGGACGATGCCGATGCCGTCCGTATTGTCGGCGAGGATCGAACCATCGTTGCCGAAGGTGAAGGTGTTTGCCGCACCTGCCGCTTGTGCGCGTGGCGTGCATTCGTCGGCCAGGGCAAAGGCCTCGAGCTTGAACGGCACGGTAATGTTCATGCCCTTGCCGCCCGAGCGCTGGAACTGGCGGACGGCGTCGGTGAATCCGTCCCGTGCGCCGAGCACCGTGCCATATTCCATATCCTGGCCACATTGTCTGGCGAATGCCATTTGCAGCATGGGCGATTTTGTATGGGCTACCGGGTTGCCGATAACGGCATAACGGTCAGTCATGCGAAGAATCCTTCTTGGCAATGGGAAAGCGCAAGCGTGCGATGAGGCCGCCTCCGTCTCGGGGCAACAATTCGAGTTGCCCATCATGCAGATGTGCGATCCGTTCGACAATGGCTAACCCCAGTCCGGTGCCGTGGGCGTCGGTTCGGGCGTTTTCCAGGCGGGTAAATGGACGTTTCAGGCGTTCGATTTCGGATTCCGGAATCCCCGGGCCGCGGTCGAGAACGGCAACGAAGATTTCGTCGTCGATGAGACCGCTTTGTATCGCCAGCTCGTCGCCAGCGTATTTTTGTGCATTTACGATCAGGTTGGAAAGCGCCCTCTGGAATGCCTTGGGGTGAATCCTCGTTGGCGGAATCGGTCCCAGCAAAGTCTGTGTGAGAGTTTTCGAACCACGTTTTTCCGTGCCGATGCGCTGCTTTATCAACGCGTTGATATCCGTGATCTCGGGCGTCTCGGCACTGTCGTCGCGTGCGTAATCGAGAAACTGGGCAATAATGGCATCCATCTGCTCGATATCGCCGATGACCGAGGCGCGCGCTTCGTCGTCGTGAATGGACATTTCTGACTCAAGTCGCAGGCGGGTCAAAGGAGTTCGCAAATCGTGCGAAATTCCGGCCAGTATTTCCGCGCGTTCCGATGCCGTGCGTTTCAGGTCTTCCGACATGCGGTTGAAGGCTTCTGCCAGCTGACGTAATTCGATCGTTCCGGTTTCTGCGATCGGTTCGGGGTGTCGGCCGCTACCGATTTCCTTAGCGGATTCTGCCAGGACACGCAGCGGGCGGGTGACGCGCGATACAATCAGCCAAGTGACGAGCAGCGCCAAGGCCATTGATGCGCATCCCCAGCCCAGCCAATGCCAGGCAAAATCGCTTTGTGCATGCTCTCCCGGCAGCATCAGCCAATAATCATCTTCCTCTCCGTCCCCCACGCAGAAGCTGACCCAGAGTCCCTTTTGCCCATTTACCGTGCCGGCAAAACGGGTATTGGTTCCCAGTTGTGCCCGTGCTTTTTTGTCCATGATGCGGAAAAAATAGGTGTCGGGCAGGTTTTCGGTGGCATCGTCCGGTTCGGCGGGATAAAGGCGGATGCCTTCGCTTTCGGCGATGTCCTGCAGCAGGCGCAATCGCTTCACCGGGTCGGCGGAAAGCAGCGCGGCCTTGGTGAGATTGGCGACACTGACGGTGAGCTGTGCCAGTTGTCGGGCGCGTGGCTCGCGTTCGGCGAGACCGAACAGGGTTAGCCAGATCGAGGCGGAAAAGAAAAGTAACAGGCTGACCAGGAGAAACGTGTGCACCAAAAGGGTGCGCGGGATTAACCCATGTCGACAAGTCACTTTGTGTGCCCGTCCGGAATGAAAACGTAACCGAAACCCCAGACCGTTTGCAGGTAGCGCGGCGCCGCCGGATCGGGTTCGATCAGTTTGCGCAGTCGGGAGATCTGGACATCGATGGCGCGATCGAAAGGACCCTGTTCGCGGCCGCGCGCCAGGCTCATCAGCCGGTCGCGGGAAAGGGGGTGCCGGGGATGTTCAAGAAGCACCTTGAGTACGGCAAATTCTCCGGTGGTCAGGGATAATGGGAGCCCTTTTCGTTTCAGGGAACGCACGGAGAGATCGACTTCAATTTCACCAAAGGAGATCAATTCGGTGTTGAGGGAGGGAGCTCCGGGAACCGCTGGCAGACGCCGGCGCAAGACGGCCTGGATGCGTGCGACAAGTTCGCGTGGGTTGAATGGCTTGGGCAGGTAATCGTCGGCGCCCATTTCGATGCCTACGATGCGGTCGATTTCGTCCCCTTTGGCGGTCAGCATGATGATCGCCTGGTGCGGGTCGGTGTTGCGCAGGCGGCGGCAGATCGACAGGCCGTCTTCGCCGGGTAGCATCAGATCGAGTACGATCAGGTCATAAGCTTCACGACTTAGCGCCTTATCCATCGTTTCCGCATTTTCTACTGCCTTGACAAGGAAACCCTGTTCGCCCAGATAGCGCAGAAGGAGATCGCGGAGTCGTTTGTCGTCATCGACGACAAGAATTTTTCGTTCAGCCATGCGTAAATTCCCAACGGAAGGTCGAGTGTGCGGAAACCGGTGCAGTGCCAAATCTACTGTTACTTACAGTAAACGGAAGTTCTCTTTTTCAAGCAGATCGCAGAGGGTGATCAAGGGCAAGCCGATCAGCGCATTGGGGTCGTGGCCCTCGATTTTCTCAAGCAGGGCGATTCCCAATGCCTCGGACCTGGCGCTTCCAGCGCAATTGTAAGGCTGTTCCTTGCGCAGATAATTATCGATCTGTGCGTCCGACAGGTTGCGGAAGGTGACCATGGTCGGGACGCCGCGCACATGCGCTGTTCCCGTCCGGGCGTTGAGCAGGCACAGGCCGGTATAGAAGCAGACGCATTTGCCGCGCATGGCCTGCAGTTGCTGTACTGCATTCTCGTGATTTCCGGGTTTGCCGAAGATATTGGCGCCGATAAATGCCACCTGGTCGCTGCCGATGATCAAGGCGTCGGGAAATTGCTTCACCAGCGATCTTGCCTTGGCTTGCGAAAGACGCAGTGCCGTTTCCTCCGGAGTTTCATCGGACAGGGCGCTTTCGTCGGTGTGCGGATTGGCTGTTTCAAAAGGAATTGCCAAGCGGGCTAGAAGATGGCGACGAAATGGAGAGGTTGAGGCCAGGATAAGGGGAGGGTTGGACATGGAAAAATCGCGAGAAATTCCGCCCATGGGCGGAAAATGATCAAAAAACGGAAAAATCCAGAGAGTTGTAACTCTGGCTTTGACTTCGAAAGGCAAAAATAATATCATGCGCGCCTTATGTCGCGACGGATTGTGATAGACAGTCTGGCTTTTGCGCGTGAGGCGGGGTCGCTGCAAGGCGAATTGCCGATCGCCGAACTGACCCGGACGCTCGATTTGCTCACCGATTCGTCGGGGGGAGTGCGCTATCGGGTGGAGGGCGCTTTCGGTGCGCGGAGCCGGCCGCAGTTGTCGCTGCAACTGGACGGCGTATTGTCTCTCCGTTGTCAGCGCTGCCTTGAGGGGGTTGATTATCAACTCAAGGTGCGTAGTGTGCTCGAGTTTGTCGAGAATGAAGAGGATTTGACGCAGGAAGAAATTGAGGACGATTCCAAAGATTTTCTTCCCGCGCAAAATGAGGTTGATGTCGTTGCGCTGATCGAGGACGAAGTGATTTTGAATCTTCCGCCGGCGCCGCGCCACGAAAGTTGTGCCATGCCTGCTTCGGGACAGGGGGCGGAGAGGTTTTCTCCGTTTTCGGTTCTTGAAGGATTTAAGGGCAAGGCGTAGTAATTTGACTATGGAGTAATTTATGGCCGTTCAACAGAACAAAAAATCCCCTTCCAAGCGGGGTATGCATCGTGCTCACGATTTTCTGACCAACCCGCCGCTGGCTGTTGAACCGACGACCGGTGAGGTTCATTTGCGCCACCATGTCAGCCCGACCGGCTACTATCGTGGCAAGAAGGTAATCAAGGGTACTGGCGAATAAGGCGTTTGGATCGGGCAGGAGAATTCCTCCGATGAGGAGTGGCCTGCCTTTTCTTTTGCCGTTTTCCGGATGACAGTTACTGTCGCAATCGATTGCATGGGTGGGGATTTCGGTCCTGTCGTGACCGTGCCGGCGGCCTTGGAGTTTGTGCGCAAACACGATGACGTGCGCGCCATTCTTGTCGGCCGCGAAGACAAGATTCTTCCCCTTCTTGCGGGCGAGTTGGATCCACGGATCGTGGTGCGTCATGCTAGCGAGGTCGTAGCGATGGATGAGTCGCCTGCGCTGGCCATCCGGAACAAAAAAAAATCCTCGATGCGTGTGGCTATCGACCTCGTTAAGAGTGGCGAGGCGGACGCCTGTGTGTCGGCCGGAAATACCGGGGCCTTGATGGCGATTTCCCGCTTTGTGCTCAAGATGCTGCCGGGAATCGACCGTCCGGCGATTTGTGCCGTTTTGCCCACCGTCAGGGGACACGTCCATGTTCTCGATCTGGGCGCTAATGTCGATTGTTCTCCGGAGCACCTGCTGCAGTTTGGCATTATGGGGGCCTCGCTGGCCGGTGCCATTGAGCATGAGGATCGACCGACGGTCGGCATTCTCAATATTGGCGAGGAAGACATCAAGGGGAATGAGGTCGTCAAGCGCGCGGCCGAACTTCTCAAGGATTCCGGCCTCAATTTCGTCGGCAATGTCGAGGGCGACGGGGTTTTCAAGGGCGAGGCGGACGTTGTTGTGTGCGATGGTTTCGTCGGTAATGTTGCCCTGAAGTCCTCCGAAGGACTGGCGCAAATGCTGGCCACCTTCCTTCGCCAAGAGTTCGCACGTAACGTGCTGACCCGGGTTTGTGCCTTGCTGGCGCTTCCTGTGCTTAAACATTTCAAGCGCCGCGTGGATCATCGACGTTATAACGGAGCCAGCCTCCTCGGTTTGAGGGGTGTTGTGGTGAAAAGCCATGGCTCGGCCGATGTGTTTTCGTTTGGCAATGCATTGGAGCGTGCCGCGGAAACGGCAAGAAACGGTGTCCTGGCACGCATTACTGAGCGAGTGGCTCAACAACAACCGATTCTGGAGACAACATAATATGTTCGCGCGTATCGCTGGTGTGGGCAGTTTTCTTCCCGGAGCTCCCGTTAGTAACGAGGATCTCATACAACGCGGAATTGATACGAGTGATGAGTGGATTGTTACTCGTACCGGGATCAAGTTCCGCCATCTTGCCGATGCGAACTGCAAAACCAGCGATCTTGCCCTTGCTGCGTCCCGGCAGGCGCTTGATTCGGCCGGAGTCGGAGTCGATGCAATCGATCTGATCATCGTTGCTACTTCGACGCCTGATTTTGTTTTTCCGAGTACGGCCTGCTTGCTGCAGGAAAAACTGGGCAATCAGGGCGCCATGGCGTTCGATGTCCAAGCCGTGTGCTGTGGTTTTATCTATGCATTGACGATCGCCGAGAAGTTCATCCGTTCCGGTTCACACCGGAAAGCATTGGTGGTCGGAGCCGATGTGTTTTCACGCATTCTTGATTGGAATGATCGGGCAACCTGTGTTCTTTTTGGCGACGGTGCGGGTGCCGTGGTTCTCGAAGCTTCCGAAACTTCAGGTATCTTGGCATCTGCCACGCATGCCGATGGTTCCTATAATGGAATTCTCTCTGTTCCTGGCTGGGTGAACGCGGGCAAGGTGATGGGCGATCCATTTTTGCGCATGGATGGGCAGGCGGTTTTCAAGTTTGCCGTTCGCGCCTTGGTCGATGTGGCAAAGGAATGTTGCGATGTCGCAGGAATTTCGTCGTCCGAAATCGACTGGCTGGTTCCGCATCAGGCCAATGTCCGCATTATCGAATCGACGGGAAAGAAACTCGGCCTCGATTCCGACAAGATCATAGTGACACTCGATCATCACGGAAACACTTCGGCAGCCTCCGTGCCTCTGGCTCTAGACGAGGCCGTGCGTTCAGGTCGCATCCGGCGTGGGCAGAAAATTTTGCTTGAAGGGGTGGGTGGCGGTTTTACCTGGGGTGCCGTTTTACTCGAGTTCTAAAAGGATATTCAATGACATTTTCGTTTGTTTTTCCTGGACAGGGTTCCCAGTCGGTCGGCATGATGGCCGCTTACGGAGACTCTAGTGTCGTGCGTTCAACTTTTGATGAGGCTTCTGCAACCCTGGGGCAGGATCTCTGGCAACTTGTTGCCGAAGGACCTGCCGAGGCTTTGGCGCAGACGGTCAATACTCAGCCGTTGATGCTGACCGCCGGAGTCGCGGTGTACCGTCTGTGGCTCGATAAAGGCGGGGAAATCCCTGCCGTTCTCGCCGGACATAGCCTCGGCGAATATTCAGCTCTGGTTGCTGCCGGGGTGATCAAGTTTTCCGATGCGGTGCCGCTGGTGCGCCTCCGGGCGACGGCAATGCAGGAAGCGGTCCCCGCCGGGACAGGATCCATGGCGGCGATTTTGAATCTCGACGATGACAAGATTCGCGAAGCCTGTGCCGAAGCTGCTGCCGAAGTGGGCGACGGGGCGGTTGTTGAGCCTGTCAATTTCAACGGTCCGGGGCAAACGGTGATTGCCGGCAGCAAGGCGGCTGTCGAGCGTGCTTGCGAGGGGTGTAAGAGTCGAGGCGCCAAACGTGCGGTGATTCTGCCGGTTTCCGCGCCCTTCCATTCTTCTCTGATTCGTCCGGCGGCGAGCAAACTGGAGGCGCGTTTGGCCGAACTCGATTTTTCGGTTCCACAGATTCCGGTGGTCAATAATGTGGATGTGGCCATCGAGTCCGATCCCCAGAAGATCAAGGACGCCTTGATTCGTCAGGCGTATTCTCCGGTGCGTTGGGTCGAAACGGTGCAGAAAATCGCTTCGATGGGCGTTGCCACGATGCTTGAATGTGGGCCGGGAAAAGTTCTGGCTGGGCTGACCAAGCGTTGTTCAGAAAGCCTCAATGGCGTTGCTTTGTCTGATGTCGCTTCGATTGAAGCCAACCTTAACCAGGAGTAATCCATGTCGCTGAAGGGTCAAGTTGCTCTCGTTACCGGTGCCGGCCAAGGCATTGGTGCTGCTATCGTGCGGGTTCTTGCTCGCCAGGGTGCTACGGTTATCGGAACCGATATCAATGAGAAAGGGGTCGAACGGATCAATGCCCTGTTGGCCGAACTGGGCGCTCCGGGGCGTGGCATCATCATGGATGTGCGCGAGATTTCCCAGATCGAAGCCGGAATCGGGATGATCGAGAAAGAATACGGTGCGATCTATGCGCTGGTTAACAATGCCGGGATTACCCGCGATAATCTGGCCATGCGCATGAAGGACGAGGAATGGGATGCGGTGATCGATACCAACCTCAAATCGGTGTTCCGCATGTCGCGCGCGGTGATGCGTGGCATGATGAAGGCACGTGCCGGACGCATCATCAACATCTCCTCGGTTGTTGGTTATGCGGGCAATGCCGGTCAGGCCAATTACTGTGCCTCGAAAGCCGGGGTCTGTGGCATGTCGCGTGCTCTGGCCCGCGAACTGGGTAGCCGTAACATTACGGTAAACTGCGTTGCTCCCGGATTCATCGATACCGATATGACCCGTGTTCTTGAAGAGAAGCTGCGGGCAGCGCTGGTGGTTGGCATTCCGCTCGGCCGTCTCGGGCAGCCTGAAGATATTGCCGAGGCCGTGGGTTTCCTAGCCTCTCCGTCGGCCGCTTACATTACCGGCACGACGATTCACGTCAATGGCGGCATGTATATGGATTAACGCCCGAGAGGGTGTGGCAGGCTGTGCAGACCGGTGCGCCTGCGAGTTTGGTAAGTTCCGGTCGTTTTGTTAAAATAACGCGGTTTTGTTTTACACATAAACCTTGGGAAGGAGCCCTTTGATGGATAATATCGAACAACGCGTCAAGAAAATTGTCGCAGAACAACTTGGCGTTAATGAAGCGGACATCAAGAATGAATCTTCGTTTGTTGACGACCTCGGTGCGGATTCGCTGGACACCGTCGAACTGGTGATGGCACTTGAAGAAGAGTTCGAGTGCGAAATTCCGGACGATCAGGCCGAGAAGATCACCAGCGTTCAGCAGGCCATCGACTATGTTGTGAGTCACAAGAAGTAATCCTTCTTCGAGAGACATGGGGTGCGGGCAGAAAATCTGCCTGCAGACCGATTTCGGTCGGTATTGCCAAAAATTCTGCTTACCCGGAGAAGAAATTGTCACGTCGCAGAGTAGTCATCACTGGCCTGGGAGTTATCTCTCCGGTCGGTAACACCATTGAGCAGGCCTGGCAGAATATTCTTGCCGGGCATTCGGGCATCGGTCGGATTACCCGCTTCGATGCTTCTGCCTTGCCTTCACAGATTGCTGGCGAAGTCAAAGATTTTGACGTCACCCAGTTCATTCCGGCGAAAGATGCGCGCCGTATGGATACCTTTATTCACTACGGCTTGGCTGCCGGCATTATGGCCATTCGTGATGCCGGTCTTGAAGCGCATCCGGCCAATGCCGAACGCATCGGCGTGGCGATCAGTTCCGGGATCGGTGGCTTGCCGCTGATCGAAACGACGCGCGATGAGTATGTGGCTTCTGGCGCGCGCAAGATTTCTCCCTTCTTTGTGCCGGGTTCGATCATCAACATGATTTCTGGCAACTTGTCGATCATGTACGGCTATAAGGGGCCGAACATTGCCTTGGTCAGTGCCTGCTCGACGGGGACGCACAGCATCGGCGACGCGGCGCGTCTGATCGAATACGGCGATGCCGATATCATGGTTGCCGGAGGCGCCGAGTGTACCGTTTCTCCGCTGGGTGTGGGCGGCTTTTGCGCAGCACGGGCGTTGTCTACGCGTAACGACGACCCGGCGACGGCCAGCCGTCCATGGGACAAGGATCGCGATGGCTTTATTTTGAGCGAAGGTGGCGGCGTCGTGGTTCTGGAAGAGTATGAACATGCCAAGGCGCGCGGCGCGAAAATTTATGCCGAGCTGGCTGGCTTCGGCATGAGCGCCGATGCCAACCACATGACGGCGCCGTGTGAGGATGGCGAAGGTGCAGCACGCTGCATGGGCAATGCACTACGCAATGCCCATGTCACTACGGATCAGGTGCAGTATGTCAATGCGCATGGCACTTCGACGCCTCTCGGTGACAAGGCGGAAACCATTGCGGTTAAGCGAGCCTTTGGCGATCATGCCAAGAAGCTGGTGGTGAATTCGACCAAATCGATGACCGGCCATCTTCTCGGCGCGGCCGGAGGGATAGAAGCGGTCTTTTCTTCTCTGGCCATTCACCATCAGGTCTCGCCACCGACGATCAATATCTTCAATCAGGACGAAGATTGCGATCTTGACTATTGTGCCAACGAAGCGCGCCAGATGAAGATTGATGTGGCGATTTCCAATTCCTTCGGTTTTGGTGGGACCAACGCGACGTTGGTTTTCAAGCGGGTTTAATTCTTTGTCCTGAAGCGGTGCAGTTTCCCGTCATCATTCGGCTGCACCGCTCCCGTTCTCTTTTTCTTCTCTTGACGTCGTTTCACGTCTTGGCTTTCGGCTGCGTCATTTTTGTGCAATGGCCGTGGTCTTGCCGCGTTCCGCTTCTGGGGTTGATTCTGTATTCGGCGATATTCACTCTGCTGCGTTCGAGGCGGAATGAAATCACGGGCTTGCGCATTGTTGATCCAAAGAAAAACCTTGAATGCTTGTCATGCAAGGAAGGCTATGTTCCCTGCGAGATTCTCGCTGGCAGCACGGTTTTCAGGCGATTGGTGGTGTTGCGCTTGCGCATTGGAAAAACGCGCAGGGTCACTACGCAGACCGTATTCGAGGATCAGATGTCCGCAGATGAATTTCGCATGCTGCGGTTATGGTTGCGCTGGCGCGTAGAGCCTAGAACAGGCGTCGGAATGGGCTTTTGAGCAAAGTACTCTTGGCCTTGTGGAACATCTCCGGATAATCCCGGCTGCAATGCAGACCTCGACTTTCGCGGCGTTTCAGCGCACAGCGAACGATCAGGTCAGCGGTTACAACGAGATTGCGTAATTCAATCAGGTCGTGGCTGACCCGGAAATTGGAATAAAACTCGTGAATTTCCCTATATAGCAGTTTTATCCGGTGTTGCGCGCGTTGCAGGCGCTTGGTGGTGCGGACGATGCCAACGTAGTCCCACATGAAGCGCCGTAATTCGTCCCAGTTGTGGGCGATGACGATTTCTTCATCCGGATCGGAAACGCGGCTGGCGTCCCACTCCGGTAGCGGGGGTAGTTTGACTGGCGGCTGGGCGAGGATATCCATGGTCGCAGCTTCCGAGAAAACGATGCATTCCAGCAGGGAATTGCTGGCCAGCCGATTGGCACCGTGCAGTCCGGTGCATGAAGCCTCTCCTGCAGCATAAAGGCCGGGAATGCGGGTGCGGGCACGCCGGTCGGTGACAATGCCTCCGCAGGTGTAATGCGCGGCTGGAACGACCGGGATCGGTTGCCGGGTGATGTCGATGCCGAGTTCGAGGCAGCGTGCCAGAATGTTCGGGAAGTGCTCCTTGAGGAACGAGGCCGGCTTGTGCGAGATGTCGAGATAGACGCAATCTAGGCCGCGTTTTTTCATTTCGAAGTCGATGGCGCGTGCCACCACGTCGCGGGGAGCCAGTTCGGCGCGCGAGTCGTGCTCCGGCATGAAACGACTGCCGTCGGGCAGGCGCAACAGCCCTCCTTCTCCGCGTACGGCCTCGGAAATGAGGAAGGATTTGGCCTGCGGGTGGTAGAGGCAAGTGGGATGGAATTGAATGAATTCCATGTTGGCAACATCGCAGCCGGCGCGCCAAGCCATGGCAATGCCGTCACCGGTCGATGTGTCCGGGTTGGTCGTATAGAGATAGACCTTGCCGGCACCGCCTGTGGCAATCAGGGTGTGTGAAGCGGCGATCGTGACAACATCTCCGCTGTCGTTTTTGAGCACGTAAGCGCCATAGCAGCGGTTTTCGGCAAGCCCGAGTTTGCTCCCGGTGATCAGGTCGATGGCGATGTGTTGCTCAAGTACGGTGATATTCGGGTGCTTTCTGAGTTTTTCGGTGAGCGTGTTTTGTACCGAAAGACCGGTCGCATCGGCTACGTGGATGACTCTGCGGGTGCTATGTCCTCCTTCGCGGGTCAAATGGTAGCCCGATTCGTCGCGGGTAAACGGCACACCTTGCTCAATCAGCCAGTCGATGGCACGTCGTCCGTTTTCGACGACGAAACGCGTTGCCTGCGGATCGTTGAGAAAGGCCCCGGCAATCAGGGTGTCGCGAATGTGCGCTTCGATGGAATCCTGGTTGTCGAGAACGGCGGCGATCCCCCCTTGCGCCCAACTTGAGGCACTGTCGTCCAGGGTGCGCTTGCTGATAAGGCCTACCTTGCAGGTCTGTGCTAAACGGAGGGCGGCCGACTGGCCGGCCAAGCCGCTACCGATGATGAGGATATCGAAGAGGAGAGCCACGTTACATGCCTTGAAACAAAGGCGGTTACTATATCACGAGCGCTTTTTCGCATAAACCCGTTTTACGTTATATCCCATATGGGAAAAAGCCTTGCGGGGCCGGGTTTCTTTGCCCGGTTGCGTTATACTTTCACAAAATTCAATACGATCCCGAGCATACGGAATATCTCTCTGAGCATGAGCGAACGCGAAACCGATCTGGCGCTGGTGAAACAAGCCCAAGCAGGCAACCAGCAAGCATTTGAACGTCTGGTCGAAAAGTATCAGCGCAAACTCGGACGCCTGCTCTCGCGTTTCATACGGGATCATGCCGAGGTCGAAGATGTGGCACAGGAGTCCTTCATCAAGGCCTACCGCGCGTTGCCTGATTTTCGCGGAGACAGTGCCTTCTATACTTGGTTGTACCGGATAGGGATCAATACTGCAAAAAATTATCTGGTGGCCAAAGGGCGGCGTGCTCCGACTTCGACCGAAGCGGATGCCGATGAAGCAGAATCCTTCGAGGAAGCCGATCAGCTTCGCGATATCAATACCCCGGAGC
>CAYTWY010000011.1:0-30959 GCA_964440925.1 uncultured Propionivibrio sp.
TCATGGACATTTTCGGCGTACACGCCTATCGCGGCCGCTGGTCGGCACAACATCTGCGCATTCTCCTGCCCGGCGCATTTTTCGGCATCGCCCTGGGCGGACTGGTTTTCGGCACGCTGCCAGTCAACATCATTCGTCTGCTGGTCGGACTGCTCGCCATGTCGTTTGCCTTGAACCAGTGGTTCGCGCTCAGCCAGCGCCTGGCGCGGCGCTGGCAGCTGCGCCGGGAAGCGCCCGGTCGCCGGAGCGGCATGCTGTGCGGCATGCTCTCGGGCTTCACCAGCACCCTGGCGCATGCCGGCGGGCCACCGTTTGCCGTCTATATCTACGCCCAGGGTCTGAACAAGACGCGCATCGTCGCCACCTCGGCGCTGTTCTTCTTCATCACCAATTATCTGAAGCTGATCCCTTACTATTTCCTTGGGCAGCTGGACACGGCGCATCTGGCCACCTCGCTGCTGTTCATCCCGCTCGCGCCACTGGGCATCTGGCTGGGAGTCTGGCTGCACCGGCGCGTGGCGGAAAAAGTCTTCTTCCAGCTCAGCTATGCGCTGCTCTTTGCCAGCGGCCTGAAACTTGTCTTCGATGCCGTGACGCCGTAAATCCCGGCTTCGCCTGGCCTCCGCTTCAGGCTCAGAATTCAAGCGGATCGACTTCGAGGTGCCAGCGCAAACGCGACGGGGCTTTGATTCCGGCCAGAAATTCACCCCAGAAGCCCAGAAAGCGCTGCAGCGCGGGACGCGACGTGGACTCGACCAGCAACTGGGCGCGCTCGCGGTTGGCCCGGCGAGCCAGGCGCATCGGCACCGGGTCGTAGAGAATCACCTCGCCATACTTGCCGGCCTCCGGCCACTCCCGCGCCGCCTTGAGAAAGTCCAGCGCCTCGGCAATGCGTGGCGCCTCGGCGCGCAGCATGGCCTGAAACGCATAGGGCGGAAACCCGGCCTGTTCCCGTTCGCGCAACTGGGCGTCGGCAAAACCCTGATAGTCGTGGCGCACCACCGCCGCATACAGCGGGTGATCCGGAAACTGGGTCTGAATCAGCACCTCGCCCGGCCACTCGGCACGTCCGGCGCGCCCGGCCACCTGCATCAGCTGGGCAAACAGGCGTTCCGGTGCGCGCCAGTCGGCGGCGAACAGCGCGGCATCGGCACCGAGTACGCCAACCAGCGTCAGTTTCGGAAAGTCGTGCCCCTTGGCCAACATCTGCGTCCCCACTAGGATGTCGGCCTCGCCGGCGTAAATCCTTTCGGCTAGGGCCTCCCATTGCTTCCGGCTCCTGGCCGAATCACGATCGACACGCAGGATGCGCGCCTGCGGAAAACGTTGTACCAGAACCTCTTCCAGCCGCTGCGTACCGCGCCCGAAAGGCTGAACATCCTGATTGCCGCATCCCGGACAGGCCTTCGGCAGACGGCACTCGAAGCCGCAGTGATGGCAGCGCAGACGTGCATCCGCCAGATGAACCACCAGATTGGCGGCACAGCGGGCGCAGCGCGAGACCCAGCCGCAACTGGGGCAGCTGAGTACCGGCGCATAACCGCGGCGGTTGAGGAAAACGAGGCTTTGCTCGCCGGCTAGCAAGCGCTGTTCGATGCCTCGCAGCAGGGCGCCGCAAAAACCGTCCTGCAGTTTTTCCAGGCGGGTATCGATGCGCTGTACGGCCGGCAAGCGCGCGTTGTCGACGGCGCGTTCGCGCATGCTGAGAAGGGTATAGCGCGCCGGACTGCGCCCCTCGGTGGCATTCGCCCAGCTCTCCAGAGAAGGCGTCGCCGAGCCGAGAATGATCGGAACGTCGCGCGTCCGGGCGCGGAAAACGGCCACGTCGCGTGCGGAATAGCGCATCCCGTCCTGTTGTTTGAAGGAGGCATCGTGTTCCTCATCGACGAGGATCAGCCCCAGATCGGGAAGCGGCGTAAAAACGGCCAGTCGCGTTCCCAGCACGATGCGCGCCTGGCCCTCGAGTGCCGCCCGCCAGTTGCGGGTGCGTGCCGCCTCGCTCATTTCGCTGTGCAGACAGACGAGTCCCGCACCGGGAAAGCGGGCGCCGATGCGCGCTTCCAGTTGCGGCGTCAGATTGATTTCGGGCACAAGCAACAGAACCTGCTTGTCTTCAGCCAGCGCTCGTTCGATGAGACGCAAATAGACCTCGGTTTTACCGCTACCGGTAACGCCATGCAGCAAATAGGCGTGGAATTTTCCGCCGCCGGAAAGCAGGGCGGTGAGCACTGACCGTTGCTCGCCGGTCAGTTCGGGCGGCACCTGCAGCGGCGTTTCCTTCGTCCGTGTCTTGCGCGCCCGGGTCTGCGGCGGATCGACCCGGCGCAGACCCGCCGGCAGGGTCGACAGCATGACTTCGCCGAGCGGCGCATGGTAATACGCGGAACAGAATTCGCTCAGGCGGAACCAGTCGGCAGGCAGGGCAGGCAAGTCGCGGAAAACCCGCTCCAGAATTCTCAGCTGGGCGGCCGGCACTTCGCTCTCTGCCGGCAAATCAACGAGGATTCCGATCCGCGTTCCTTTGCCGAACGGGACTTGCACGCGCAACCCGATATCGGCACGCCGCAAGTTTTCTTCCTCCGCAACGCCATAGTCGAAAAAGCGCGGCAGCGGAACATCCAGGGCAACGCGCGCTATCCGCATGGCGTCAATCTTGTTTCTATAACTTTCGCTATAGATCCGCGCAGAAAGGCATTTGGAATGGCACAGATAGGCGCGCCAGCTCTTTCAGATTCTCTAAAAATCGCGTAACTCATTAAGTCCATGGGGCATTTATAGTTGTGCACATTTTCTGTGGAAAAATCTGTGACTTACTCCCGGATAAAGCGTTGCGCCCCCCACACCGCAAGGGCTTGGCTCACTCTGCTGCAAAATTCAGCAAGGATGAAATCCTTTTTATATCAATAGGTTGCAAAACAAGGCCAAAGTCTGCGGGTTTTTCTTCGGCAATTGGCGCACAGAATCCATTTCTGTGCATAAGTCAAGCCGGATCGATCCTCCGGAGGGCCTGGCAATCGGCCGGGCGGCGATACGAACGCACCGTATCGACCAGCGCGGCGACATGCTCGGGAGGCGTCGCCGGGATAATTCCGTGCCCCAGATTAAACACGTACCCGCCCCCGCCATCGCCGTAACTCGCCATGACTCGCCCGGCTTCGTGCGCGATACGCTCGGGTGAAGCAAGCAGGACGGCCGGATCCAGATTGCCCTGTAGCGCCACCCGCCGTCCCACCCGGTGGCGTGCATCGCCCAGATCGACGCTCCAGTCGACCGCGATCGCGTCGCAGCCGGTCTCGGCCAGCGCTTCGAGCCACAAACCCGCCCCCTTGGCAAAAATGATCAGCGGGACACGCTCGTTGTCGTTTTCGCGCAACACGGCACTGGCCACGCGCCGCAAATAGGGCAAAGAGAATTCCCGGTATGCCGCCGCCGAAAGAATGCCGCCCCAGGTATCGAAAAGCATCACCGCATGTACCCCGGCCTTGATCTGGGCATTCAGGTAGGCCGCCACGGCATCGGCGGTCACGGACAGAATCCGGTGCATAAGATCAGGGCGCGCGTACATCATCTTTTTCAGGTCATGAAAGTCGCGGCTCGAACCGCCTTCGACCATGTAACAGGCGAGCGTAAACGGACTGCCGGAGAAGCCGAGCAATGGCAACGCATCGCCCAGTGCCCGGCGAATTTCACCCACGGCGTCAGTCACGTAGCGCAGATGCTCACCGGGATCGGGCACTCCGAGCCGCATGATCGCCTCCTCCTCGCGCAGGGGATGCTCGAATTTCGGGCCTTCCCCGTCGACAAAGTGCAGGCCCAGCCCCATGGCATCGGGTACGGTCAGGATGTCTGAAAAAAGGATTGCCGCATCAAGGCGATAGCGCGCCAGTGGCTGCAAGGCAACTTCGCACGCCCAGCCGGGACTTTTGCACAGGCGCAGGAAACTTCCCGCGCGCTGCCGCGTCTCGCGGTATTCCGGTAAATAACGTCCGGCCTGGCGCATCAGCCATATCGGAGTATATTCCGTCGGCTCCCGGCACAAGGCACGCAGGAGGGTATCGTTGCGCGGTCGCGTCACGAGAAAATCAATCCACCGCGCACAACGATGCGCTCATTGTTCCGTTTCTTCACCGCGTCTCCCCGGATTCAGCCCCAGTTGCTTCAGCTTGCGATAAAGATGCGTCCGTTCGAGCCCCGTCCTGTCGGCGACGCGGGTCATGTTGCCATGCTCGTTCTTGAGGTGATGTTCAAAATACATGCGTTCGAACGCTTCGCGCGCTTCGCGCAGCGATTGATCGAAGAAGGGCAGGGCCGGAGGAAGCTGAGGCAACTCCGCAGATTCGGACATCAACAGGCTGCCTACATCTTCGGCGCTGATCTCTTCTTCCAGGGCGCAGAGCGCCAGGTTCTTCACGCTCGACAACAGTTCGCCCCATTCGCCGCGCCAGTGATGCATGCGCAAGGCATTGAGCGCGGCACTGGAAAAACTGCGTGCCGGCACTTCGTTGCGCTCGACCAGATGCGCCAGCACCAGCGAAGCGATCCCCGGAACGTCGTCGGCATGCCCGGCCAGTTGCGGCAAAGCCACCCAGACATCGCCCAGACGCGCTACGATGGAAGGATCCCAGCCATTTTCAACCAAAACCGGAAGCGGGCAGGTAAGGGCAGCGATCAGCTGCAGGTTGTATTTTTCCAGCCGCTCCATGGCGAAAACGAGATTCTTCTGCTGCAGCCTGCCCAGTTGCAACAGATCGGCGACGAACAGAATCCCTCCGCCCGCGCCGGCCAGCATGTCCTGGGTCAACGGTGCACTCGAGGCGGAAAGATCAATCCATGGGGTTTTCGGCGTTTGCAAGGTGCGTGCGCAAATTTCAGCAATCGCGCCGGAAGCGCTTTTGAGCAAAAGGATCGAAGTCTTCGCCGCCGCCTGTTCGAGACGTTTGCGCAAATCCTTGAGCAACGCGGAACGCGAAAACGCGTCCAGGGTCAATGGCGGTTTATTTGGCGTCAGTTCGTGTTTCAACGCTTTTTTTACGGTCGTCAGCAATTTCTGCAGGGCGATCGGTTTTTCCAGGAAATCGACGGCGCCAACGCGTGTCGCCTCGACCGCCGAATCGATCGTGCCGTGTCCTGACATCATGACGACCGGCATGCTCAGCAAGCCGGCGGCCGACCATTCCTTGAGCAGGGAAATGCCATCCGTATCGGGCATCCAGATATCGAGAAGAACCAGTTCCGGTTTTTTTTCCGCCCGCAAACGGCGCGCTTGTGCCGCATTTTCAGCCAGCATCACGCTATGTCCTTCATCGGCAAGAATTTCTGAAAGCAGCTCGCGAATGCCCATTTCGTCGTCGACAACCAATATCTGCGCCATGTTCAGCTCTCTCTGGAAGGTTCAGTCATGCCCGGTTTTTCCTGCGCAGCCAGCGGCAAACGGATGCATACTTCGGCTCCGCAAGGTTGTCGGTTGTTGATACGGATCTTTCCCCGATGTTCATCGACGATCTTCTTGACAATCGCCAACCCGAGCCCCGTGCCGTGATCCTTGGTCGTCACATACGGCTCGAAGACCCGGGTCATGATTTCCGGCGGAAAACCCGTTCCGCGATCACCCACCACCAGCTCCGCCATGCCATCGGCCACGCGGGTGCACAGGCTGATTTCCTGATGCGCCAGCCCGTCCTGCGCATCTTCGGCGTTGCGCAGCAGATTGTGAATGATTTGTCTTAACTGCGAGGCGTCGCCCCATACCGGCGGCAGCTCTGAGGCAAGCGCCGCTTCGATGCGCGCTGGCGAGGTCTCATACAGGCCGATCACTTCGACAATCAATGCGTTCAGGTCGAGCGCCGTCAATTCGGGCGCCGGCATGCGCGCATAGTCGGAGAATTCGTTGACCATCCGTTTCATGGCCTGAACCTGATTGATGATGGTCTGCGTCGATCGGTTGAGCATCTCCCCATTTTCCGGACTCAGGCGATCTTGCAGTTTCATCTGCAGGCGCTCGGCGGAGAGCTGAATCGGCGTCAGCGGATTCTTGATCTCGTGCGCTAGGCGCCGTGCCACCTCCCCCCAAGCCGCGCTGCGCTGGGCCGCAACCAGTTGCGTGACATCGTCGAAGACGACGACGTAACCGCCGCCGTTGATTTCCGGCAACTGTGTTCCGCGCAACAGGAGTATCTGCGGCATCCCGCCCGGGCGATCGATTTCCACCTGTTGCTGCCATTCCTTGCTGCCGTGCTCCGCAAAAGCGGCGCGGATCATTTTGCCGAGAATCTGCTCGCACCTCTCGCCCGTCGTCAATTCGTCCGGACTCGGCGAAAAATCGCCGTCCAGTATGGTTTGCGCGCCCTGGTTGATGGTGCGCAGGACGAAATGGCCATCAAAGACCAGAACTCCGGCCGAAAGATTGGCCAGAATCGATTCCAGGTAAGCTCGCGCCGACTCCACTTCGGCACGGTGGCGCTCGGTTTCCCGCCGCGCCTCGTTCAACTGGCGCGTCATCTGGTTGAACGACTGGGTCAGCACCCCCAGCTCATCGCGGCTGTAGATGGCCTGACGCGGCGTAAAGTCGCCGGAAGCGACGGCCTGCGTTCCTTCGGCGAGAATGGAAAGGGGCGACGACAGGCGCCGCGCCAGAACGAATGCGGCTGCGATCGCGGTGAACAGGGCAAGCAGAACGGTGAGGGTCAGGGTCATGGCATAAATGCGGGTCAACCCCTCGCGCCCCAGGGAAAGCTCCTGATAATCGCGATAAACCTCCTGCACGCGCTCGGCATTGAGCGCCAGTCCTTGCGGAACCGTTTGGGTGAGCTGCAGGATGCGCGTTTCCGCCCCCAGCCCGGCGGACAGAACCGGAACCAGAACGCGCAAACTGATCCCCTTGCCGTCGTCGCTATCGATCTCGCTCTGCACCCGTCCGCCACGCACCCGCCCGAGCAGTTCGGAAGAGGGCTGCATCGGCATCGGCAGGGCCAGTTCGCTACTGGCCATGGCCAGCAACGTACCGTTTGCGGCATACAGCGCAGCGGTTTGTACACCGGCCTGTTCACGCAGCCGGCTCAAGGTCAGACGCGGTTGCGTTTCCGTCCTCTCGCCCAGATCAAGGGCCATGCTGCGTGCCTTGGCGATCAGGTCGGTACGCAAGGAATCGAGCGCCTCGCGGCCGAGCGCAAGCCCTGATTCCAGAGCCTTCTCGACACGTACATCGAACCAGGTCTCGATACTCTTCGTGACAAACTGGACAGACACCGCATAAATCAACAGCCCGGGCAGAATGGCCATGAAACCGAACATGAGCATCAGGCGCAACTTGAGCCGCGAGCCGAACACCTTGTCGCGATGTTCTCGCCACAGGTCGCGCACCTGCCAGATAACCAGGACCAGAAGCGCCAGCGCCACGCTGGCGTTAAGCCCGAGCAACCAGCGATAGTGCCGCGCGAACAAGGCGGTATTGGCGCTAGCCGAAGCGAGCAAGAAGAGCAGAATACCGCCAAACGACGCCGCAACGATGATCAGTCTTTTCATTTGGCATCACCGCCGGTGATATGCGGAATTCCCGTTCCCGCAGCAGGCGGCAAACTGATCGCTGCGCTGGTATTCGGCGGCGCCTCTTTCGGCGTAACGTTCCAGTACAGCCAGTCGGAAGAAAGATTCCAGTCCCGATTAGCCATCGCTCCCACCTGGAATGTCTTGGGCATCTGCGTCAAGTCGAGGCGCATGCGCAGGGCCGCCTGATAGGTCAGATCCGCTTTCAGTTCATCCTTCTCGGCCACTTCCCAGTTGCGCAGACGCGACATCACCCGTAACGCTTCGTCGAGGCTGGCATAACTTTGGTGCAAACCGCCGGTCGACAGGCGATACTGGCGCGTCAGGGCGTGATAGGACAGATGAAGTGTCCTGCTGCGGCGCATGATCTTTTCTTCAAACCAGTACGAACGCGGGCGGGTCAGTTCAAAATCGACCACGAAGTAGAGCACAACGCCCCGGTTCACTGCTTCTTCCAGGCGATGATTGAAATTGAAGTCGAAATCGGCGGAAACGGTATAGCCTTCATCATCGGCCGCCAACAGCGGGTTGTGCACCCCGATTCCGGCCGCCCCGGCGGACAGGGTGACAAGCATCAGGAGCGCGGCGAAAAGACGCCTAAGCGGATTTGCGTAATAACGCATAATAAAAACCGTCGTTTTCGTCCTGCGGCAAAAGCTGTTCCTCATGCACGCGTTGCGCCGTTTCCTGGCGCACCAGGAAGGCATCGATCTGGCCCGAATTTTCTTCGCCAAACACCGAGCAGGTCGCATAAAGCAGCTGCCCCCCCGGTTTGAGGGTTTGCCACAAGGCATCGAGAATTTTTGCCTGCATTCTGGCAAATTGGTGGATGTCGCTCTCTCGTCGCAGCGTCTTGATATCGGGATGCCGCCGCACAACGCCGGAAGCCGAACACGGCACATCGGCGAGAATGGCGTCGAAAGCGCGGCCGTCCCACCAGCTGGCAAGATCGCTGCAGTCGGCCGTGCGTACCCGCCCCATCAAACCTAGGCGCTGCAGATTCTCTTCGATGCGCCGCGTCCGCGTGGCATCGATATCGAGCGCAAGCAAATCGATCCGTGCCATTTCCAGCAGGTGTGCCGACTTTCCTCCGGGCGCCGCGCAGGCGTCAAGCACGCGCATTCCGGCAAGCGGAGCCAGCAGTTCTGCGGCGCGTTGAGCGCCCGCATCCTGAACCGAAACGTCTCCCGCAAAAAAACCGGGCAGGTCTTCGACAGCAACCGGCCTGTCGAGCAAGATGGCATTGCCGTGCACAAGCCGCCCCGCTACCCCGGCTTCCTGCAGCCGGGCCAGATATTCGCCGCACGTTGCGTGCTGCTGATTGACCCGCAAGCTCATTGGCGGCAATTCGTTCCCCGCCCGCACGATCGATTCCCAGTCCTGCGGATGCGTTCGTTTCAGGCGCGCCAGCCACCAGCGCGGATGCCAGAACCAGGCTTCCTCGTCCTCTACGGCGGCCTTGCCCAGCGCTTCGCGTTGCCGCAGATAATTGCGCAGCACGCCGTTGACAAGCCCCTTGAAAACGCCGCCGGCCAACTCTCCCGCCGCACGAACCGCCTGATCGACGACCATCGGCTCGGAATCAGGCCGCGTATCGAGCCGATATAACGCGACCAAGAGCAATGCCCGGGTTTCTTCGTGCGTCAGTGGTCTGCTCATCAAACGGGAAAGGATGAAATCCCCCCAACCAAAGCGCCGCAGAGCACCGAATACCGCGTCTTGTGCCGCCGATCGCGCGCCGCCAGGCTCTCCGCGCAGGCCCAGCATCGCCTCGTTCAGACTCTTTCCAGCGCGTACGGTAGCCAGCATACGGGCAGCCAGTAACAGGCTCCAGCCCAGCGATTCCGGCGCCAGGGCGGGGGGGGAGGCGGAGGCGGCCGACGCCGCGAGCGGCGCCGCCTGCGTCAAGCGATTCCGGCGCCCCGGCAAACGGGTGACGGCACGTACTTTGACCGGCTCCGGCAAGGTATGGATTGGTGATTTCATGTCCTTGGCGAGTTTATCATGATGATGACAAGCGCGCCCTGCGTCCTGCATAATGCGCCGATGCCCGCCACCTCACTCAAGCGCTATGCGTGGCTCTCGATCTGCGCCGCGCTCGCCACCATTGCACTCAAAACCGTCGCCTGGTATTTCACCGGATCGGTCGGCATGCTGTCTGACGCCCTCGAATCGTTCGTTAATCTCGCGGCCGCCATTGTTGCCCTGGCCATGATTACCATTTCCGAGCAGCCGGCGGACTCCGATCACACCTATGGACACGGCAAGGCGGAATATTTTTCCAGCGCCTTTGAGGGGTTGTTGATTCTGCTCGCCGCGTTATTGATCGGCATCACCGCCATCGATCGCCTGTTCTCGCCGCGCCCGCTGGAACACATCGGCCCGGGATTGGGCATTTCTTTTGTCGCCTCGCTGATCAATTTTCTTACCGCACGCGTCCTGCTTCGCGCCGGAAAAACCTTTCGCTCATTGACCCTGGAGGCCGATGCGCACCACCTGATGACCGACGTCTGGACCTCGTTCGCCGTCATTGCCGGAATCATCGCCGTGCAGTTCAGCGGCTGGCTCTGGCTTGACCCGGCTGTCGCCTTGCTGGTCGCCGCCAATATCATCTGGACCGGCTGGCAGCTATTGCGCCGCTCGACTCGCGGCCTCATGGATGTCGCGCTGCCGCCCGCCGCACACGAACAACTGATCGCGGTTCTCGACGCCTATCGCCGCCAAGGAATCGACTACCATGCGCTGCGCACGCGCGAATCAGGAACGCGGCGTTTTGTCGAAGTTCACATTCTGGTGCCCGGCGAATGGACCGTCCAGAAAGGGCACGAACTGGCCGAGAAAATCGAACACGACATTCGGCACGCGCTGCCCTCAACCACGGTACTCACTCATCTCGAACCACTTGACGACCCGATATCGCACGACGATATCGGCCTTGACCGCGAACCCGTGGAACCCTAGCCCCTCCCGAATCCGGACATGGCACGTAAGCGTCCGACACGTTCCTCTGTCGCCGGATGCGTGCTGAACAAACCGGACAGGCCGCCACCGGAGAGCGGATTCATGATCATCATCTGCGCCGTCGCCGGATGTGCCTCGGCACTTGGCATGGGAATTCCCCGCGCATAGGCATCGATTCTGCCGAGCGCATCGGCAAGCGCATCCGGATCACCGCAGATTTCCGCCCCGCCACGATCGGCTTCGAATTCGCGCGCACGGGAAATAGCCATCTGGATCAACGTCGCCGCCAACGGTGCCAACAACGCCACAAGCAGCCCCGCCAGGGGATTGGCCGGCCGACCTTCGGCATCGCGCCCGCCGAAGAATATGGCAAAGTTGGCCAGCGCGGAAATGGCGCCGGCCATGGTCGCGGCAATCGTCGAAATCAGAATGTCGCGATGCCGGACATGCGCCAGTTCGTGCGCCATGACCGCGCGAATTTCGCGTGCCGAAAGCAAGCGCAGGATTCCTGTTGTCGCGGCGACGGCGGCATTTTCCGGATTACGCCCGGTGGCAAAGGCATTGGGCTGTGCCTCGTCGATCAGATAAACACGCGGCATCGGCAGTCCGGCGCGCTGCGCCAGTTCACGCACCATGGCATAAAACTGCGGCGCCGAACTTTCATCGACTTCCTGCGCGTTATACATGCGCAGCACCATGCGGTCGGAGAACCAGTAGGCAAAGAAATTCATGCCGCCGCCCAGAAGCAGCGCCATCATCATGCCCGAGGTACCACCCAGATAAGCGCCAATGACTCCGAACAGCGCCATGATCGCAGCCATCAGCAGCGATGTTTTCACCCAGTTGCCCAACATGGCAAGATCTCCTTCCCGTTTGTTCCGCTCGTTGATTCATCCGGGCGAGGCATGGAGCCGCCCAAGACTTGTATCCTAGATGGGGGACAAATCCGCCAGTTCAAGCGCCAACGGCAAAGGACATTCCTGCTGCCAGCGGCGTCCCGGCAAGAAACTGCGCTGCCGCCATGCGCTTACCTCCGGCTTTCTGCAATTCCATCAGGCGCAACACCCCCTCGCCGCAGCCAACAACGATGCCCTGTTTGTCGACGGCAACGATTCTTCCCGGTGTCGATTCTCCGGCTTCGACCTGAGCCGCCCAGATCTTGACGCTCATCCCCTCGAGGCTGGCCAGGGCACCGGGAAACGGATTGAACGCCCTTATCTTGCGTTGCAGCTGCTCTGCCGGCAGGGCCCAATCAATAAGGGACTCGGCCTTTTCGATCTTTGCCGCATAGCTTGCGCCCGACGCCGCCTGCGGCAGAAGGGGCAAGGGCAGCCTTGCCAGCGTTTCGACGATCAGACGCGCACCGAGTCCGGCCAGCTTGTCATGCAGGCTTCCCGACGTATCGTCGGGGGCAATGGGCAGCGCCTCGCTCAGCAGAACCGGCCCGGTATCGAGACCAGCTTCCATTTGCATGATGCACACGCCGGTTTCCTCGTCGCCGGCCAGAATCGCTCGCTGAATCGGCGCCGCCCCGCGCCAGCGCGGCAACAGCGAAGCATGGATATTGAGGCAGCCGTAGCGCGGCATGTCAAGAACGGCTTGCGGCAGAATCAGCCCATAGGCGGCAACAACCATGGCCTCGGCATCAATGGCGCACAGCGTCTCCTGAACCGCTGCGTCGCGCAGAGAACTCGGCTGAAACACGGCGATTCCGGCTGCCAGCGCCAACCTCTTTACCGCCGAAGGCTGCAACTGCATTCCCCTGCCTCCGGGACGATCCGGCTGAGTAAGCACCAACTCTACCCGATGACCGGCGGCCAGAATAGCCTGCAATGCACACGCGGAAAATTCCGGTGTCCCGGCAAAAATCAATCTCATACGTTTATTCGTGCCTGCTTGGCCAGCTTGGCTTTGATGCGCGTCTGCTTGAGTTGTGAGAGATGATCGATAAAAACATACCCTTGCAGATGTTCCATTTCATGCTGTACGCACACCGCCAGCAAACCGCTGGCCGATAGCGTCTGCGACGCACCATCCAGGTCAAGATAGCGCACCACGACATGCTCGGCACGTTCAACCTTGTCATAGATTCCCGGCACTGACAGGCAACCTTCTTCACCGACTTGCAGCCCCTCCTGGGTGACGATCTGTGGATTGATCAACACCAGCAGGGCATTCTTTTCTTCTGAAATATCGATTACGATCAACTGCTTATGGACATTGACCTGCGTCGCTGCCAGGCCAATGCCCGGCGCTTCGTACATGGTCTCGGCCATATCGCGCGCCAGCCGGCGCATGCTATCGTCAATTTTTTCGACCGGCACGGCAACATTTCTCAGGCGCGGATCGGGAAAGCGGAGGATGGGCAAGAGTGGCATAAAAAGCTTGATCGAAGAAATAATTACGTGCAGAATCTAACGCAACATCTTGAATAACGGCACAATCCTTGACCATTGTACGTGATGTTTTCCCGCCAGGACAAACGGCGCAACGACTTGCAAGCAATGCGGGAAAACTGAAATACCCCGCACGCCTGCCGATTTTGGTGTGCGCCGGCGCAAGGCCGCTGCCCACCTGCATGAGGATAACACGATGATCCGCATCATTTTCACGCTCATTCTGACACTCTCGGCTTTGTTCTGTCATGCTGAAAACCATGCGCTCACATTGGCGGACAACGCTCCGGAAAAATATGTCGTCGTCCGGGGCGACACCCTGTGGGGGATCTCCTCAAGATTTCTCACAGATCCTTGGCGCTGGCCGGAAATCTGGCATCTGAACCAGGAGCAAATCCGTAATCCGCATCGCATCTATCCCGGCGATGTCATCCTTCTCGAGCGCGATGCTGAGGGGAACCCCCGCTTGCGTTTGCTGCAAGACAAGCTGCAACCGCGCATTTACAGCGAGACGGTGCAGCAGGCCATTCCCGCCATTCCGCCACATGAAATCGAGCCCTTCATCTCCACTCCGCTGATCGTCGACGCCAACGCCCTGGACAGCGCGGCACGCATCGTCGGCACACAGCAGGATCGGGTCTTTCTCGGACATGGCGATATCGCTTACGTCGAGAACGCCGACCCGGGCAAGGAGCAATGGCAGGTCTATCGCAACGGGAAAGCCTTGCTCGACCCGGAGGACCCATCGAAAATCCTCGGTTATGAAGCTTTTTATCTGGGCACAGCCAGCCAGGTTCGTGTCGGGCAACCGGCCACTTTCGAAATTCTTTCCGCCAAACAGGAAATCGGGCGCGGTGATCGTCTGCTGCCAGCCGAACGGCCGACACTGAGCGAATACCTTCCCCACAAACCGGAGCGCATGATCGACGGGCGCGTCATCGCCGTTTATGGTGGCGTCGGCAGCGGTGGGCGCGGCTCCATCGTCTCCCTCAACAAGGGACGCGCCGATGGCTTGGAAATCGGCCATGTCCTGGCTCTGGCCCGCAACCGGGTTCTGCTCGAACGTGACGCACAGGATCGCCCGATCAGTATCACCCTACCGCCGGAACGCTCGGGACTGCTTTTTGTGTTCCGTACCTTCGAACGGATTTCCTACGCCCTTGTCGTGCAGGCGGGAAGCGGCCTCGAGGTAAATGACTTCGTGCGCACGCCTTAAACCATGGCTGCCGACCAGTCGCCGGAAGAACTCTCCAGCTGGCTGAGACTCTCGCTCATTCCGGGAATCGGCGGCGAAACCCAGCGCAAACTGCTTCGCGCCTTTGGCCTGCCTTGCGCCATCTTTTCCTCGTCTTTGCGTGCCTTGCGCGACGTCGTCGGCGAAAAACCGGCGCAACTCTTGCTCGCCGCAGCCCCGCAGGAGCAAATTGACGCCGCCCTCGACTGGGCTCACGGCGACGGTCAGCACATCCTGACACTTGCCGATGCGGCGTATCCGCAATCGCTTCTCGAAATCCCCGATCCGCCAAGCGTTCTTTATGTTCGCGGCGACCTCGCCGCGCTCAATCGCCCCTCGCTGTCCATGGTCGGGAGCCGCAATCCGACGGCACAGGGAGCCCGCAACGCCGAGCAGTTCGCCTTCGCCCTTTCCCGGGCCGGGCTCGTCATTACCAGCGGACTAGCTCTCGGCATCGATGCCGCGGCGCATCGCGGCGCATTAGCCGCGCAGGGATCGACCGTCGCCTTTATCGGCACCGGAATTGACCGCATTTATCCGGCACACAACCGTGATCTGGCACTGGAAATCGGCAAAAAAGGCAGCATTGTTTCCGAATTCCCATTGGGAACGGCCGCTCATGCTGCCAATTTTCCCCGCCGCAATCGCCTGATTTCCGGCTTCTCGCGTGGCGTCCTGGTTGTCGAGGCAGCGGTGGAAAGCGGTTCGCTGATTACCGCACGCCTGGCCGGAGAGCAGGGAAGGGAGGTATTCGCGATTCCCGGATCGATTCACTCACCCCAGGCACGTGGCTGCCATCGGCTTATCCGGCAAGGCGCCAAGCTGGTGGAAACAGCCACCGACGTTCTTGAAGAAATTCGCTGGGCAAGCGTCTCCAGCACACCCGCGGTGGCAGCGGAAACTTGCCTTGCCGGACCGCAGGCGCGCTTGTTGTCACTCATCGGATTCGATCCCTGTTCTCTCGACACCCTGGTCGAACGCAGTGGCCTGCCGGCCGAAATTCTTTGCGCCGATCTATTGCATCTCGAACTTGCCGGCCACATCGCCAGCCTCCCCGGGGGAAATTATCAACGCCTTTCCGGTTCCGCCCTTTAAGCCATTCCCCTGATTTGGCCTTGCCAAGCGCAACAGAGTGCTTTTATCATGCTTGGCATCGTACTTTAATCATTTCAAAGACATCCCGAATTTTAATTCCAGGCTCCCGACCTTATGAGCAAAAAGCTGATCATCGCCGAGAAACCCTCCGTCGCTGCCGATATCGCACGCGCCTTGGGCAACTTTACCAAGCATGACGATTACTTCGAGAGCGAGGAGTTCGTCATTTGCTCGGCCATCGGACATTTGCTTGAACTCGCCTGCCCCGAGGAATATGAAGTCAAGCGCGGCAAATGGTCTTTCGCCCATCTTCCCGTCATCCCGCCGCATTTTGATTTGCATCCCATTGAAAAAACAGAACCCCGCCTCAAGCTCCTTGCCCGCCTGATCAAACGCAAGGATGTCGTTGGCCTGATCAACGCCTGTGACGCGGGGCGGGAAGGTGAGCTGATTTTCAATTACATCGTGCAATATCTCAGGTCAGCAAAACCAATTGAACGTCTCTGGCTGCAATCGATGACCCAGCAAGCCATCCGCGACGGATTTTCCCGGCTGCGCGCCGGCAGTGAAATGGCCGGTTTAGCCGCCGCCGCCGCCTGCCGTTCGGAATCCGACTGGCTGGTTGGCATCAATGGCACGCGCGCCATGACAGCCTTTAATTCAAAATCCGGCGGTTTTCATTTAACTACCGTCGGACGTGTACAAACACCGACCCTAGCTCTTATCGTCGAGCGCGAGGACAAAATTCGTAAATTCAAACCACTTCCTTTCTGGGAAGTGGAAGGTGTATTCAGCTGCGCCGCAGGTCAATATCGTGGCAAATGGTTCGACGAAAAATTCAGCAAGGGGAAATCCGCCGAGGACGAACATCGCCGTGCCGATCGTCTGTGGGATGATGCGCAAGCGCGAGCAATTGTGGAAAAATGCGCGGCACAGACCGGTTTGGTCAGAGAGGAAGCCAAACCCTCATCGCAACTGTCTCCTTTGCTCTACGATCTGACCAGCCTGCAGCGCGAAGCCAACAGCCGCTTTGGTTTCTCGGCAAAATCGACGCTGGGGCTGGCCCAGGCACTTTATGAAAAACACAAGGTACTGACTTATCCGCGTACCGATGCCCGCGCGCTCCCCGAAGACTACCTTGGCACCGTCAAGGACACCCTGAAAATGCTCACCGGCGAAGCCATTGGCAAGGGTCACGATGAAGCCCTGTTAGCGCGTTTTTCTCCTTTCGCGCATCAGATTCTGGGGCGCAACTGGGTCATCCCGAACAAGCGGATCTTCAACAACGCCAAGATTTCCGACCACTTTGCCATCATTCCGACACTGCAAGCACCTAAGCACCTCTCCGAACCGGAGCAGAAGCTTTACGACATGGTTGTTAAGCGTTTCCTGGCGGTTTTCTATCCGCCAGCGGAATACATGATTACCACCCGCATCACCCGCGTCTGCGGCGAACCCTTCCGCAGTGAAGGAAAGGTTCTGGTCCATCCGGGCTGGCTGGCTGTTTATGGGCGCGAAAGCCAAGAAGGGGAGGAAGGTAACCTGGTCGCCGTCGGGCACGACGAGACCGTAAATACTGCCGAGCTGACCCTCAATGCCACTGAAACCCGTCCCCCTTCACGTTACTCTGAAGCAACACTGCTTTCCGCCATGGAAGGGGCCGGAAAAATGGTCGACGACGAAGAGCTGAAAGCAGCCATGGCTGGTCGCGGTCTTGGCACACCGGCCACACGCGCCCAGATCATCGAGAATCTGATCGGCGAGCAATATTTGCAACGCGAGGGACGCGATCTGCAGCCCACCGCCAAGGCTTTTTCCTTGATGACCCTGCTTCATGGATTGACTATCCGCGAACTGACCTCGCCCGAATTGACTGGAGAATGGGAACATAAGCTGGCGCGCATGGAGCGTGGCGAAATGTCTCGCGATGCTTTCATGAATGAAATCGCTGCCATGACACAGCATATCGTCGATCGAGCCAAAACCTACGACAGTGATACGATTCCCGGGGATTTTGGCGAACTCTCCACTCCATGTCCGAAATGCGGCGGAACGATCAAAGAGACGTACAAAAAGTTCCAGTGCCAAGCCTGTGAGTACTCACTCTGGAAAATTGTCGCCGGCCGTCAGTACGAGCCGGCCGAGATCGAAGAATTACTGCGCAACGGCAAGATCGGCCCGCTGACCGGTTTCCGTAACAAGATGGGGCGGCCATTCAACGCCATGATCCGCCTGAATTCGGAACATTTTCCGGAGTTTGATTTTGGCCAGGCCAACACGGGCAACGAAGGCGCAGCCGAAGTTATCGATTTTTCTGCGCAGGAAGCCCTTGGTCTCTGCCCGAAGTGCTCGGCGCGCGTTTTTGAACATGGCATGGCTTATGTTTGTGAAAAATCGGTCGGGGCCGATAAGTCTTGCGACTTCCGTTCAGGAAAAATAATTCTCCAGCAAACTGTCGAACCGGAACAGATGAAAAAACTTTTATCTACCGGACGTACTGACCTTTTGCGGGATTTTGTTTCGGCAAGAACACGGCGTAAATTCTCGGCGTTCCTAGTGCGTGCCAGCGATGGCAAAGTTGGCTTTGAATTTGAAAAAAGGGTGGCAAAAAAAACACCGGTCAAGTCGGCCGAAAAGAAAGTAACGCCACGCAGCAAGAAAGCTTGAAATTTTGACTGCTGACTGGCGTGTTTCACGTGAAACACGCCTCTTTCAGGCAACCGGGCAGACCCCGGCGGGCGCAGCTCTCCTGATCGCGGCACTCAGAATGTCAATTGCCGCACCGCGCGGAAAGGATGCGCGCCAGGCGACGATCACGCGCCTGGAAGGGCAGGGCTCGGCGAATGAACGAAAACTGATGTCGGTTTCGTTTTGCGCCCAGGATTTTGCTGCCGAAAGCGGAACGACGGATATCCCTACCCCACTGGCAACCATGTATCGGACCGTCTCCAGAGAACTGCCCTCAATGGCGTCATCTATTCCGCCAGGCCTGGAAAGTTGCGGGCACGCCTGAACAACCTGATCGCGAAAGCAGTTGCCGCTACCCAAGAGCAACAGATTTTCGGCCGCGATAGCCTCTGGGAGAATGTTTTTCGCGCTCGCAAGAGGATGCCCCTCGGGCAATGCAACGCAAAAAGGTTCGTCATAGACAGGACGGGCAACGATTCCTGGTTCGTTGAAGGGAAGGGCGACAATAATCGCGTCCAAATCACCACGCCGTAATTGTTCGGCCAGATTTACGGTAAAGTTTTCCTGCAAATAGATTGGCATGTGTGGCGCACGCGCATGCAGCGCCGGAATCAACCGTGGCAAGAGGTAAGGAGCGATGGTATAGATCACCCCCAGGCGCAGGGGTCCGGACAATGGGTCCTTGCCTTGTGCCGCAATTTCCTTGAGTCGGGAAGCTTCCTCGAGCACGCGCTCGGCCTGCTGCGCGATCTGCGCTCCGACGGGAGTCGGTCGCACATCGGCCGAAGATCGCTCGAAAAGAACCAATCCGTGGCGTTGTTCGACTTTCTTCAGTGCCACGGAAAGGGTCGGCTGGCTGACATGGCATTTCGCCGCGGCCCGCCCGAAATGTCTCTCGCGCGCGAGGCTCACGATATAACGCAATTCGGTGAGAGTCATGATTCGAGCACTTTTCTGGTCAGAAGCCGTGTCCTAAACCTGAATCAGCAGTTCAAGCGATTCCTGTCTTGTCCGTCGATGATAACAGCTCCAGATCCTTTTTTTCCAGCCAGACCCAGCTTCCTGGCAAAAGATCATCCGGTAGCTGGAATCCTCCGATAGCCATGCGCTGCAAACCGACAACCCGGTTACCCGCCGCTGCAACCATCCGTTTCACGAGGTGATATTTCCCCTCGGTCACGGTCAATCGGATGTGTCGTTCGCCAACAACATCACACGCACAGGCCATAACCGCCTTTATCTCGTCGTGCAAAAGAACTCCCGCTTGCAAGGCATCGATCTGCAGCGAATCAACCGGGTGTTTGAGCGAAACATCGTAGACCTTGGCAACTTTTTTTTTCGGCGAGGTGTAGTGATGAATAAATTGCCCATCGTCTGAAAGCAGCAACAGGCCCGTGGTATCTTCATCGAGACGGCCAACGGCCTGCACACCACGACAAAGAAGAGGGGCAGGAAGAAGCGAATAGACACTGGGGTAAAATTTCGGTTTGTGCGAGCATTCGAAATGCGCCGGCTTATTCAGCGCCAGATAGGCCGAAGCGCGAAATGTCCACAGCTCTTTGTCAACACTGAAAAAAAGTCCCGGAGTTTCAAAATCAGCGCTTGGATTGGTACATAACACACCATTTACGCAAATTCTGCCGCTTAGAACCAGCGCACGGCATTGCGCACGACTGCCAAATCCCTGGCAACGAAGGATTCGTTCAAGTTCCATGCTGGCCAGCTCCAAAAAAACAGGCCTTGATGCAACTCATCCAAGGCCTTTAGTGACGAACCAGGAAAATGGTCAAACGTCGATGTTGCGCGCCGCAAGTGCGTTTGTTTCGATAAAATTGCGGCGCGGTTCAACCAATTCGCCCATCAGGGTCGTGAATATCTCATCCGCAGTAATCGCATCCTCAATCTGTACCTTAAGCAAACGGCGCACCTTCGGATCCATGGTGGTTTCCCAAAGCTGTTCCGGATTCATTTCGCCCAGACCTTTATAGCGTTGTTTACTCAGGCCACGCTCCACTTCGTTCAGAAGCCAGCGCATGGTTTCTGCGAAACTGGATACCGCCTGCTTTTTATCACCGCGCATGACATAACCACCGGGAGCAAACAGATCGGCGAGAACTTCGGCCGTTTTGCGCAACTGGACATAGTCTCCGCTGAGCAGTAAATCGTCGTCGATAATCCCAACCTTGAGGTTGCCATGATGCATTTTTTCGAGGCGGAGCTGCCAGCGCTCATGCGCTTCATCATAACGCGGCAGAATCAGAATGCCGGTCTTTCCCTCAAGTGCAGCCATCAATATCTGCGCACTCGTCTGCGCTGCCGCCTCGTCATGCAAGGCGATCTTGAGATTGGCATCCACCATAGCATGCAGCACCTGTGGATCAATCAAATGGGCAATCCGGTTAATCACTGCTTCGGCAAGTTGATACTCGCGTGCCAGTTCCTCGAGAAGCGGACCCGATATCTCGGGAGCACCTGCTCTGGGAACAAGAATTGCGTTTTCCAGCGCCAGGCCAAGAAGAAACTGGTTGAGCGCCTGATCGTCCTTGATGTAGCGCTCCGTCTTGCCATGCTTGACCTTATAAAGCGGCGGCTGGGCAATGTAAATGTGGCCGCCTTCGACAAGTTCAGGCATTTGCCGATAAAAGAAAGTCAACAGCAGAGTACGAATGTGCGCACCGTCAACATCGGCATCAGTCATGATGATCAGACGGTGATAGCGCAATTTCTCCGGCTTGTATTCGTCCTTACCGATTCCCGTACCCAGCGCTGTAATCAAGGTGGCAATTTCCTGCGAGGAAATCAGCTTATCGAAGCGTGCTTTTTCAACGTTAAGGATTTTGCCTTTTAGCGGCAAAATTGCTTGAAATTTGCGATCCCGCCCCTGTTTAGCGGAGCCGCCGGCAGAATCACCCTCGACCAGATAAAGTTCGCACAATTTCGGGTCCTTTTCCTGGCAATCCGCCAGTTTTCCTGGCAGTCCGACGCCGTCGAGCAATCCTTTACGCCGTGTCATTTCCCGCGCCTTGCGTGCCGCATCACGCGCCCTGGCAGCTTCAACGATTTTTCCGGTAATTACCTTGGCGTCCTGCGGCCTTTCCTGGAGAAATTCCGCCAAACGCGCTGCAACAACCTCTTCGACCGCCGGACGCGCCTCGGAAGAAACCAGCTTCATTTTGGTTTGCGAGGCAAATTTTGGATCCGGCATCTTGATCGAGAGCACGCACGCAAGACCTTCGCGCATATCGTCGCCGCTGATGTCGACTTTCGCCTTTTTGGCGATTTCATTTTCTTCGATATATTTATTGATGACGCGCGTCATCGCCGCGCGCAAACCAGTCAGGTGAGTTCCGCCATCGCTTTGCGGGATATTGTTGGTGAAACACAGCACTTGTTCGGCATAACTGTCGTTCCACTGCATCGCTACTTCGACATTAATTGCACCATTGGGAATCAACGACTCACCGACTGCGAAAAACACATTTGGATGCAATACCGTTTTTGCCCGGTTGATGTAATCAACAAACCCTTTGACTCCGCCAAGAAAAGCAAAATCCTCTTCTTTACCGGTGCGTTGATCGAAAAGGCGAATTTTCACACCATTATTCAGAAATGAAAGTTCGCGCAAGCGCTTGGCAATCACTTCATAGTGAAATTCGATCTGACCGAAAATTTCTTCATCGGCCATAAAATGAACTTCGGTTCCTCTTTTTTCGGTATTGCCAACAACTTTGAGCGGCGAGACTTCCACTCCATTCTGGATTTCAATCTGCCGATCGGGAACAACCCCGCGATTGAATTCCAACTGATATTTTTTCCCATCGCGACGAATGGTCAACCGCAACCATTTCGACAAGGCATTAACGCAGGAAACCCCGACTCCGTGCAACCCCCCGGAAACTTTATACGAATTCTGGTTGAATTTTCCCCCCGCATGCAATACGCACATCACAATCTCAGCCGCGGAACGTTTCGGCTCATTCTTGTCGTCAAACTTAATTCCGGTCGGGATTCCACGCCCATTATCGGTAACCGATATCGATCCATCCATATGGATGGTAATCACAATATCGTCGCAGTGACCGGCTAACGCCTCGTCAATTGCATTATCGACAACCTCAAACACCATATGGTGCAAGCCGGTTCCATCAGAAGTATCACCAATATACATCCCCGGACGCTTGCGAACAGCTTCCAGGCCTTCAAGTTGTTGAATGCTCGACTCGTCGTAAGCCGATTCCATGGGGTTTGTTTCAATCATACTTAATCCAGTTTTGTTTCACGTGGAACTATTATCAGCAGGTGATAGTTTCAACAACCTTATTAAATACGCATCGGCATGACGACATATTTAAAATCTTCGTTACCGGGAATAGTCAACAAGGAACTCGAATTTGCATCATTAAATCCCCATTGAACCAGTTCTGCGGAAGAATTATTTAAAACATCAAGGAGATAGCCCACATTAAATCCGACATCGATGGGGTCGCCGTTGTAAGTCACTTCAATTTCTTCGTGTGCCTCTTCCTGTTCCGAATTGGCCGCAATGATCTTGAGGTTTCCCGGACTCAGTACAAGACGGACGCCTCTGAATTTTTCATTGGTCAGGATGGCAGCACGAACCATTGATTGCAAAAGATCGGTTCGATGCAAAACAACGGTATTTTTAAGGCTTGAGGGAATAACACGTTCATAGTCGGGGAATTTACCGTCGATCAACTTCGAAATCAGGGTGATTTGCCCAAACTGGAAGCGGATTTGGTTCGCGGAAAGCTCGATCCGTACCGGTTCATCCGTATCAAGAAGCAGGCGATTGAGTTCCAGAACCGTTTTTCTTGGTAAAATAAATTCATTTCGCATATCAACAACAGGTCCGTCAGGCAACGCCATACTGGCATATGCAAGACGATGTCCGTCTGTTGCCACAGCACGCAGGTAAGCACCATCGAGCAACAGCAACAACCCATTCAGGTAATAACGCACATCTTGCGCGGCCATGGCGAATTGGGTTTTGCCAAGCAGCAGACGAAGATCTTTCTGACTTACCGTAATGGCTTTCAGATCGCCACTGGGAAGAGTCATCTGAGGAAAATCGGAAGCCGGGAGGGTTTGCAGATTGAAACGACTTTTACCGGAACGAAGTTGTAATCGGTTTTCTTCCAGGTTCAAACTGACTTCCGCATTTTCGGGTAATGAGCGGAGAATATCCTGAAACTTTCGTGCGGCAACCGTAAGCGAAGCATCAGTATCGCCTTCAACGTTTAAAGCGGAATTTGTAATTTGAATTTCAATGTCCGTTGCCAGAAAAGTCAGCTGATCTGCTTTCTTTTCGAGAAGAACATTGGACAGAATCGGTAGGGTATGGCGCTTTTCGACAATTCCCGAGACCGACTGCAACGGGGCAAGAAGCGAATCACGTTTGGTTTTAATAAAAAGCATATATATAAATCCTATAAAGATAATCTCAAGGACAATTCTGTGGATAAAACAAATATATTTTTATTATTCAAATAGTTATGTTTGTTTTTTGCAACGGTAAAAACGCTGTATAGCGGCGTGGATAAGTTTTCAAAACTTATCCACAAGCCTCAAAAATAAAATTTGTTCACAAAACCATCACAGTAAATACAGAACTTATACACGAATCCTACCCCTTCAATACTTGCAAAAGAACATGGATGTCGTGGTTCAACTCATTGTCCTTGCTGCGTAGTGAATCAATTGTTCGTACAGCATGCAACACGGTCGTGTGATCGCGGCCACCAAAGGCGTCACCGATCGAAGGGTAACTTTGCGAAGTAAGGGTTTTTGCCAGCCACATGGCGACCTGGCGGGGCCGGACGATCTGGCGGGTACGTTTGCTGGAAAAAAGATCAGCAACCTTGATCTTGAAGTAATCGGCGACCGTTTTCTGAATGTTTTCAACGGTAATCTGACGGTTAACCGCACCAACGACATCTTTCAGCGATTCCTTGGCCAGCTCGAGATCGATCCGTTTTCCATGAAAAGAAGCGAAGGCAAGAACTTTTTTCAAGGCGCCTTCGAGTTCGCGAACGTTTGAACGCAAATGCTTGGCAATATAAAAAGCGACTTCGTCGTCGAGAACAACAACTTCCGCCTCCGCTTTTTTCTTCAGGATTGCGACGCGCATCTCGATTTCCGGCGGTTCGATTTGCACCGTCAAGCCCCAGTCGAAACGGGTGATAAGCCGATCTTCAAGACCGGAAATATCTTTTGGGTAGGTGTCGCAACTAATCACAATCTGTTTTTTTGCTTCAATTAAAGCATTGAAAACATAGAAAAATTCCTCCTGCGTGCGATTTTTCCCATTAAAAAACTGTACGTCGTCAAGCAGGAGAACATCAAGAGAACGGTAATAACGCTTGAAAGCGTCGAATGACTTGGTCTGATAGGCACGAACAACGTCCGAATAATAATCTTCGGCGTGAACGTAGCGAACAACGGTATCCGGATGGTTTTCAAGAATATGGTTGCCAATTGCGTGAATAAGGTGGGTTTTCCCCAAACCGGCGCCACCGTAAATGAACATCGGGTTGTAGGCCGAACCGCCGGGATTGATTGCAACCTGCACCGAAGCAGCCCTGGCGAGATCGTTGGCTTTGCCGACGATCAGGTTCTCAAAAGTGAAGTTCGGGATAAGTCGCGTTTTCTCATAGGAAGAACGGTTCTTTTCCGGAACAGCATGCGGTTTTCTTGGCAAATCCCTTTGTTTTATGGAAGGGGATTCGAGCGTAGTGAAAGGCGGAGAAACGGACGCCGGTTTGGCCGGCGTGGCATGGACGCGTTCGGCAACCAAGAGGGAAACATCGGTCGGAGCGGAGAAAAAGCCGTTTGCCATCTCCTGGATGCGTGATAGATAACGCTCCTTGACCCATTTCAGAATGAAACCATTTGGGGCAAAAAGACGCAAACCTTTGGCCGGATCTTCGTCCCCTTCGAGGCGAAGGGAGCGAATCCAGGTGTTGAATTGCTGAGGCGGAAGTTCTTGCTGGAACTGGCTCAGACATGAATCCCAAAAACTGCTCATCTGAATGTGAATTGAAGAATGGATAATTATCAGTTATAAAACAGGTTGTTGCCAACGAAAACTAATTTTTCGGAATTTCGCGACAACAAAAAAGAAGGGTTTTACGGACGTAAGAGCGTTCGTAAAAGGCTGATTCTAACCGTTCAGGCAGAAGTTATCCACAGCGTATTGAAAAATTTAGACTTGACAAGGAAGCTTCCGGCAATGTCTAATTCCGCGTTTACTTCGCAATGACTTCAAGGGTTTAATAATGAAACGTACCTATCAACCGTCGGTTGTTCGTCGCAAGCGCACCCACGGATTCCTCGTTCGTATGTCTACCCGCGGCGGTCGTGCTGTGATTCGTGCCCGGCGAGCCAAGGGTCGTCATCGCCTGGCTGTTTGAACGCACAACAGACCAGGCTGCAACCTGGAGGCGGTGTTTCGGCTTTGCGCTTTGCTTTTTCAAGAAGCCGCCGCTTAACAAAAACGGATGAATTCTCATCCGTTTTTGGTTTCAGGAAGGCGCTGAAGAGTTCCCACTTCCTGTTACATTACCGAATTCAGGCAGACGAGCAAGAATCAGGTGCCCGCTTGGGACTGGTTGTTGCCAAGCGTTTGCTGCGAAAAGCGGTAGAGCGGAACCTGGTTCGCCGCCTGGCGCGGGAAAATTTCCGTCTGCTTCATTCGCGCCTGCCGGCGCGGGATTTGGTACTCCGTCTGGTAAATAGGCCGGCATTGCTTGATCGAAGACAGTTGGCGGAAGAAATTCAAGGCTTGCTGAAAAAAATGTGCATACCGGGACGATAAGCCGATGAAAAAATTGCTCCTGATGGCAATAAGCTTCTATCGGTATGCGATCAGTCCCTGGCTTGGGCCATGCTGCCGTTTTTCTCCAAGCTGTTCCGAATACACGGCGGAAGCCGTGCAAAAATATGGAGCGCTCAAGGGGTGTCGCCTTGGGTTGCAACGCTTGTTCCGCTGTCACCCGTGGAATCCGGGTGGCTTTGATCCTGTTCCCTGAATCTATTTGTAGGCCGCTCATGGATAACCAGCGCTTTATTCTTGTGGTTGTGTTCTCGTTTTCCCTCGTCATGCTCTGGGATGCTTGGCAAAAGCACAACCATCCCAAGTTGCCTGCACAACAGACAACGAACGAAGTGAAAGGTGGTGTCCCGCTTCCGACGCCCACGACGAAGCTTGCCCGGGCCAAGCCGGTCGCTCCTGAGGGGGCAAGTACCCGGGATCAGGCGTTGGAAAATGTCGTCAACATCAAGACCGACCTCTTTACCGCGGGTATTTCAACTTTAGGTGGCGATATTGTCAGCCTGGAACTGAACAACTACAACGCGCCGGGAAGCAAGGAAAAAAAATTCTTTCTGTTTGACCCGAAGCATCAGTATGTTGCGCAAAGCGGCTTGATCGGCGAAGGTCTGCCTAACCACAAAACCGTATTTTCGGTGGTTTCGGCGGCGCGTGAACTGGCGCCTGAAGCGCAAACAGTGCAATTACGTCTTGAAGGGCCTTCCGTATCCGGAGTGAAAACGGCCAAGGTATATACCTTTACCCGCGGAAGTTACCTGATCAACGTCAGCCATGAGATCACGAACGGGAGTCAGCAGGAGATTGCTGGACATGCTTACTATCAGTTGCAGCGTGACAGCGTAACCCCGGATGGTGAAAACAGCATGGTGAGTACCTTTACCGGGCCGGCGGTTTATACCGAGCAGGACCATTACCAGAAAATTGACTTCAAGGACATTGAGAAAGGTAAAGCCAAGTTCAGCCAGAAGGCCGATAACGGCTGGTTGGCCATGGTTCAGCACTATTTCGTGTCGGCCTGGATACCGCAGGAAAATGTACCGCGTGAGTTCTACACCAACAAGCTTGATGGCGGTGAAAATTCGGTGGCGGCTGTCGGGGTGATTGTCCCGGTGCCGCCTGTTGCGCCAGGAGCCAAGGTGAGCCAGTCGGTATCGCTATACGCCGGACCACAGATTCAATCGGTGCTTGAACAACTCGGGAAACCGGCAGGCGAGGGGGGGGTCGGTGCAAAAGAGCTGGCACGTGTCGTTGACTACGGCCTGTTAACCATTGTCGCGGCGCCTATTTTCTGGTGCTTGGAGGCTTTGCACAAAATCGTCGGCAACTGGGGCTGGGCGATTGTTTTGCTGACAATCGGCATCAAGCTGATTTTCTTCCCCCTGTCTGCCGCAAGTTACAAATCGATGGCCAAGATGCGTGCCGTGATGCCGCGCGTCAATGCCCTCAGGGAACGTTGCGGAGACGACAAGCGCAAGCTCAACGAGGAGATGATGAAGCTCTACAAGAGCGAAAACATCAATCCTTTGGGGGGGTGTCTGCCAATCGTCATTCAGATTCCGGTGTTCATTGCGCTTTACTGGGCTCTGCTGGGTGCGGTTGAAATGCGTGATGCGCCCTGGGTTCTATGGATTCACGATCTGTCGTCGCAAGACCCCTACTTTGTCCTGCCAGCGATCATGATGATCACGATGCTGATCCAGGTGAAGCTCAATCCGACGCCGCCTGATCCCATCCAGGCCAAGGTGTCGATGTACATGCCGTTCATTTTTGGCGTCATGTTCTTTTTCTTCCCTGCCGGTCTGGTGTTGTACTGGGTAGTCAACAATGTCCTTTCCATCGCCCAGCAATGGCAAATCACACGAATGGTTGACCGTGGCGGAAAAGCCGCCAACGACGCCAAGGCCTGATTCGCCGAGGCCGCGGCCTCTGGTGGAAACGATTGCCGCCGTTGCCACAGCGCCCGGACGTGGCGGTGTCGGCATCGTCCGTGTTTCCGGGAATGGACTGACTGATTTTGCCCGGGCATTAAGCGGAAAATCGCCGCCGCCGCCGCGCCACGCCAGCCTGTGTAACTTTTGCGGCGCAGATGGGCAACTGATCGACCAGGGGCTCCTGCTCTATTTTCCGGCGCCGCATTCGTTCACCGGAGAAGACATCCTTGAATTGCACGGACACGGCGGCACGGTTGTCCTGCAAATGCTCCTGGCGCGTTGTCTTGAACTCGGCGCGCGCCTTGCCGAGCCGGGCGAATTCACAAGGCGCGCCTACCTCAACGGAAAAATCGATCTGGCCCAGGCCGAGGCGGTTGTCGACCTGATCGATGCCTCGACCACTGCGGCGGCGCGCAGTGCGGCGCGCTCGCTGCAAGGGGATTTTTCGCTGGAAATCAACAAGCTGCTTTCCGAACTGATCGAATTACGGGCATTGGTCGAGGCGGCTCTCGATTTTCCGGAAGAAGAGATCGATTTCTTGCGCGCAAGCGACGTTGCCGGACGGTTTTCCGCCTTGCAAGAAAGACTGGCTACGGTGTTCGATCGTGCCAGACAGGGAAAACTGTTGCAGGGTGGTCTGCATGTCGTCCTTGCCGGGCAACCCAACGTCGGCAAATCCAGCCTGCTCAACAGTCTGGCCGGAGATGAACTGGCCATTGTCACCCCGGTGCCTGGAACGACGCGGGATGCCGTGCGCAGTTCCTTGCAGATCGAAGGCATTCCGCTGCATGTCATCGATACGGCGGGTTTGCGCGAAACCGAGGACGAAGTCGAGAAAATCGGCATTGCGCGAACCTGGCGCGAGATCGAACGCGCCGACGTGTTGCTGTTGCTGGTCGATGCGCGTACCGGAATCGGTGACGCCGAGCGTGCGATTTTGACGCAGTTGCCCGAACACCTGGCGCGCATTACGGTTTACAACAAGGTCGATCTTGCCGCAGGGCAGGCTGAACGGCGCGACGACGGCAATGGCTGCGCGGCGATCTCGCTTTCGGCCAAGCGCGGCGATGGGCTCGATTTATTGCGCCAGGAGTTGCTGCGTATTGCCGGCTGGCACCCGGCGGAAGATGTTTTTATTGCGCGGGAGCGGCACTTATGTGCGCTAGCCGCGACACGCGAGCATTTGCTTGCCGCACAAGGCCGCTTGCGGCAGCTGGAGTTGTGTGCCGAAGAACTGCGCTTGGCCCAAACTGCTCTTGGGTCGATTACCGGAGAGTTTTCCGCTGATGATTTGCTCGGCGAGATATTCGGCCGGTTCTGCATCGGAAAATAACAAACATTCCGGCATAGTCCGAAGCCTTCCGCAAAACCCCTCGAAAGCCCGTGTAATTGCGGGCTTTTTGTTCTGCAATGGGCTTGTATGTTCCGCACAATTCCGCTTAAATGTGTGCCCATATGTGTGCCCAAGATCAAAAGCGGTGTGCCCAAGGTAGTGCGGTGGTGTGCCCTAGTCCCCTTACAAAAAGGCGGAGAAATCACTTTCTTCATGGGCACACAAGGCGGGTAAAACGCCTGAATTCCTCACCAATAAAGGCTTTCAGGCCGTGTGCCCAAGGTGAAACGGTGTGCCCAAGATCAAGCGGGTTTTCATGGGCACACGCACTGTGTAAGGGGTGAATCATGGCGCTGTCGGATACCAAGCTGCGGAACATGAAACCGGCTGACAAGGGTTATCAAGAAGCCGACGAAGGTGGGCTGTTCATAGAAGTCATGCCGGGCGGAGCGAAGGTATGGCGGATGCGCTACCGCATCGGCGGGCGTGGAGCCAAGCAAGAGAAAATCACGCTTGGCGATTACCCGACCTATTCCCTGGCCGAAGCACGCACCTGGCGGGACGATTGCAAAGTACTTGCCGGGCGTGGTCTATCCCCGATGGCCTTGAAGCGTGGCGATCCGATCCCCGCTGATGCTGCACCTGCTGCCAAGGAGCTGGCGCAAGCCTTCATTAGCAACTGGTGCATGAAGGCTGTGGAGAGAATGAAAGCTAAGGAAGCCGAGGCCAAAGTCGCCGACACGGTGGAAGCCTTCGCCCGGCGCTGGTATGCCGAGATTGTGGAATCGGCAAACAGTAATCCCCGGAATATAAAGCGGGTATTGGATAAGGACGTGATCCCGGCAATTGGCAGCAAGCAACTTGCCGAAGTAACCGTGACCGACATTCTGGCGATTACCGACGCGATCAAGAATCGCGGGGCCGATCAAATGGCGCTGCAAACCCGCAACGTGCTAAAACGGCTTTTCGCCTATGCCATTGCGCGGGAGAAAACGCAATTTAACCCGGCAGCGGCAATTGAGGCGAAATTCATCGCCCGAGCGAAGAGCCGCGATGTAGCCCTGTCCCAGGAGGAAATCGGTAAGCTATTGCGAGCGATCTACCAGTCCAGCATGAAGCGGGCGCACAAGCTGGCGCTGCACCTGCTGATTTTGTGCATGGTAAGAAAGTCGGAACTGATCGAAGCCAAGTGGGAAGAGCTTGATCTTGAGAAAGCGGAATGGGCGATCCCCGGCGAGCGCATGAAGAAAGACAAGCCGCACCTTGTTTCATTGTCCCGGCAAGCAGTGGCGATGTTCGAGGAATTGATGGGACTGGCGAGCGGTTCCGAATGGGTATTTCCGAGCCGGGGCGACTTGAAACAACCCATTGCAAAAAGCACCCTGAATGTCGCGGTGCGGGCGCTGGCAATCGATGTGCGGGACTTTGTGATTCACGACTTCCGGCGGACGGCATCAACGCACCTGCATGAAGCGGGCTTTAATTCGGACTGGATCGAGAAGAGCCTAGCCCACGAAACAAAAGGCATCCGGGGCGTTTACAACCGGGCGCAGTATGCCGACCAGCGGCGGGAAATGCTGCAATGGTGGGCTGACTTCGTGGATAGCCAGATTCAAAACGGCAAGGGTAAGGTAATCATTGGGCCTTTCGGAAAGGCCTTTCAGTCGGTAGCGTGATCCGTTACAAGGTAACGAAAACTGGGAGCCTCATGTAATTGGCGCGATACCTTATGGATGACAATGCGAAAGGCGAGAATATGAAATTTTCTTACGGCGGCTTTGAGGCTGATCCTCCAGATTATCCGGATGCGTGGGTGCGATTAAATACAGTGGCCGAATACTTGGAAGATGGAGAGGCACTTCCGCCTCACCTAGCAATGTGGTTAGGGCGGAGCATTCGGGACGCTGCTGGCAACAGTAAGCGTTTGCTA
>CAYTWY010000012.1:0-27425 GCA_964440925.1 uncultured Propionivibrio sp.
TATTGCCTGATGACCAACCACGTGCACCTGCTGCTCAGTGCCGCCACCCCGGACGGCCCCGGGGCCCTGATGAAGATGCTCGGCCAGCGCTATGTGCAGTACGTGAACCGGACTTACCGGCGTAGCGGTACGCTGTGGGAAGGCCGCTTTCGCTCCTGCCTGTTGCAGGAGGAAGGCTATCTGCTCGAATGCCATCGCTACATTGAACTCAACCCGGTGCGTGCGGCGATGGTCGAGCACCCGGCGCATTACCGCTGGAGCAGCTACCGCACCAACGCCCAGGGCGAGGCCTCCCCCTGCCTCAAGCCGCACGCGCTTTATACGCAGCTCGGCAAGAATCCTGAGACACGGCAGGCCGCGTACCGCGAACTTTTTCGCTACCAGCTTGATCCCGGCCTCGTTGATCAGCTTCGTTCCGCCACAAACGGCAACTACGCGTTGGGCAATGAGCGCTTTCTGGCCGAGACCGCGGCGGCTCTGGGGCAGCGGGTGACGCGCGGTAAGGCCGGGCGACCCCGGACTGAACTCGCTGTGGACAGTGGTGATTTGTTCGTTTAGAGGCTTGCCACTCGTACCGAGTTGCGGATCGGTGTTGTGCGGCTGAGCGGTGCGTACACGCGCCAATCCCGCATGGCACACATCACGTTGGACAAGCTATTCTGCGCGACGTAGAATCACTTGCCATATTTGATTGGCAAGAAACCGAGATATCATGGTGCGGGGGAAATCGTGGTCTGTCCCCTATTGTTGTGCACAGTTGTGGCGGCACGGGGGCGAGGGGCTGCATCCAGGTCGAGAATCCCGTGCCGGGGGGCTCGCAGGGTACGCCGGAGGGTAATGCCAGGTTGATTGAATACGTGGGTGGTCAACGCAAAGGTGACATCCAGATCAACCAATAAAGCGGAGGCCAACAATGAAATCGATACTTGCTGGTCTGATAGCCGCGCTTTCCCTGTGGGGGTGTGGCATTGAGGGAGCCGTTAGACGCAATGAAGACCGATATGCGCGCCCAGGAGCGATGGATCCACCCCTGACAGATATCTACAAAACCTATCAATTCCACTTGCTGGACAGCTATCGCGTTACTCACCAATGGTTAGAGTCGGGTTGCGGTTACAGCGCTCTTGAGCTACCAGGTCAAGTGCCTGGGTACCGCACCCTTTTTTATGTGGTAGACGACATCTACGAAGAGGATGGAGTGACTAAACAACGGGGCGCGCATTCTGCGAAAGACTTTAACCGTTTTGTTCGCAGCGTCAAACATCAACGGCCTATCTATGCTCCGCCAACTAGGGAGGAAATAGAAGCCAGCAATAAGGCCACCTGGGAGCGGATTGAACGTACCCGAAAAACAGGTGTATTTGAAAGTACTCCTCCCGACACGAGAAAGCCGATTCGTCATGAGGAAATCGAAACTGGCCTCCGCCCCCTGTGCTTCGGAAGCTGGTGGGTCACGAGCCATTTTCTGAGGGGCGTACTCTACAAGCGCGACCTCGCAAGCTGGCAAGAGATACAGACGGAAAAGAACCCTAAGGGGAAATGGTCTGAGCGCCGCGTTGGCGGCAATCTGTGGTTGGTGCAGGAAACGGCAGAACACGACTTCAGCCCCCAACCCTTGAATGGCGTGGGCGGGGCGTTCCAGACCTGGCTGTTGCCCATTGGCGATACGGGCTACACCATCGGCATAGAGTTGGGAGCCAGCCGCGAATCGCTGCAATACCCTGATGCCCACGCTCGCTTCCTGTCTACGTTCAACCATCTGATTGAGTCGGTGAAAATTGAACCATTGCGCCCCTGATATTTCCCGGAAACCTGCCATTCATGCTGTACGTATTGCGGCTATGGAGCCCCCAGCAGCGAACAATAGGGGACAAACCCCGATTATTTCCAGCGATCAGCTGGAATTCGCCGGAATAAACGGCGACGTCAATTAACATCCCATTTTGTCGATGCCCTGCAACGTCCGTCAATAGGCGACCTCGCAATGGTGTGCCGCGAGATGCGCATGGATAGTGCTTTTCGGGGCTGCCGTATTTCCCTCTTTTAATAATTGGTTTTCGCGCAGGATTCAGCGCTTCTTTGCCGGGGGCAGGTCGGTGCAGCTGCCGTGTGCGACTTCGGCGGCCATGCCGATGCTTTCGCCGAGCGTCGGGTGCGGGTGGATGGTCTTGCCGATGTCCATGGCATCGCAGCCCATTTCAATGGCCAGGGCGATTTCGCCGATCATGTCTCCGGCCGAGGGGCCGACGATGGTGCCGCCGATGAGGCGCTTGCTTTCCGCGTCGAATACCAGTTGGGTGAAGCCGTAGTCGGCTCCGTTGGCGATGGCGCGGCCAGAGGCGGCCCAGGGGAATTTGGCGCTTTCCACCGGGCGGCCGGCTTTTTTCGCCTGCGCTTCGGTGAGGCCGACCCAGGCAACTTCGGGGTGCGTGTAGGCGACGCCGGGGATGACCGTGGCGTCGAAGGCGGCTTTGTGCCCGGCGGCGACTTCGGCGGCGACGTGCGCTTCATGCACGGCTTTGTGCGCCAGCATCGGGTTGCCGACGATGTCGCCGATGGCAAAGATGTGCGGGATGTTGGTGCGCATTTGCGCATCGACAGGGATGAAGCCGCGTTCGTTGACCGTGACGCCGGCATTTTCAGCAGCGATCTTTTTGCCGTTCGGCGTGCGTCCGGCGGCTTGCAGGATCATGTCGTAGCGCGCAGTTTCTGGCGCGGTGCCGGATTTTTCGTCGCTGCTGGCGAAGGTGACGTAAAGGCCGTCGGCTTTGGCGTCGACGGCGACGGTCCGGGTGTTCAGCATGATCGTGTCGAAGCGCGCCTTGTTCTGTTTTTCCCAGACTTTTACGGCGTCGCGATCCGGCCCCTGCATCAGGGCGTCGAGCATTTCGACGACATCAATCCGGGTGCCGAGCGTGGAATAGACGGTGGCCATTTCCAGGCCGATGATGCCGCCGCCGATGACCAGCATTTTTTTCGGTAGTGCGCCGTTCACTGTGCGCAGTTCGAGTGCGCCGGTTGAGTCGACGATGCGCGGGTCGTCCGGGAGGAAGGGCAGGTGCATGGCCGAGGAGCCGGCGGCGATGATGCATTGCTGGAAGCGGATGATTTTCTTGCTCCCGGTTTTTTCCTGGGCCGGGCCGTCGGTCTGTTCGACTTCCAGGTGGTGGGCATCGAGGAAGTGGCCGTAGCCACGCACGACCTCGACCTTGCGCAGCTTGGCCATGCCGGCGAGCCCGGTGGTCAGCTTGCTGACGACCTTGTTCTTATGCGCGCGCAGGGCGTCGAGATCGACGCTCGGGGCGGCGAAGGTGACGCCGCAGTCGGCCAGGTGCTGCGCTTCGTCGATCACTGCGGTGACGTGCAGCAGGGCCTTGGAGGGGATGCAGCCGACGTTCAGGCAGACGCCGCCCAGGCGGCTGTAGCGTTCGACGATGACGGTGCGCAGGCCGAGGTCGGCACTGCGGAAGGCCGCCGAATAGCCGCCGGGGCCACCGCCGAGGACGAGCATGTCGCAGTCGACATCGGCTGCGACAGTGAGGGGTGAGGGGTGAGGGGTGAGGAGTGGGGGCGAGGGAGTCTGGGCTGGTGCGGGTGTTGACGCTTCACCCCGCACTTCTGATGCCGCATGGGTACTGCTGTTTTCTATCATCGCCACGACCGTTCCTTCCGACACCCGGTCGCCGAGCTTGACCCGGATTTCTGTGATGACGCCATCGACCGGGCTCGGAATGTCGATGGTGGCCTTGTCCGATTCGAGCGTCAGCAGGGCGTCTTCGGCTTTTACCGTGTCGCCGGCCTTGACGCAAAGATCGATGATCGGGACATCCTTGAAATCGCCAATGTCCGGAATTTTTACGGTAAAGCTCTGACTCATGTGTGTCCCCTGATCAAACCAGCGCGCGGCGGATGTCGGCCAGCAGTTGTGCAATATAAACGTTGAAACGGCTGGCCAGCGCGCCGTCGATGACGCGGTGATCGGCCGAGAGCGAGAGCGGCAGGATCAGGCGCGGGACGAATTCCTTGCCGTTCCAGACCGGCTTCATCGTCGTCTTGTTGACGCCGAGAATGGCGACTTCCGGGGCGTTCACGATCGGCGAGAAGGCGGTTCCGCCGATGCCGCCCAGGCTGGAGATGGTAAAGCAGGCACCGCTCATCTCGGCCGGGGTCAGTTTGCCATCACGCGCCTTGCGCGCCAGTTCGCTGCATTCGGCGGCAATCGCGCTGACCGTTTTCTGGTCGACGTTCTTGATCACCGGCACGACCAGGCCGTTCGGCGTGTCGGCGGCGAAGGCGATGTGGACGTATTTTTTCAGCGCCAGACTCAGCTCGCCGTTCTCGGCACTGACCAGCGAACTGTTGAATTCCGGGAATTGTTTGAGCCCCAGCGCGCAGGCCTTGATCAGGAAAGCGAGCAGGGTGATTTTGGCCTGACCGGGGGACGCTGATTTTTCGCTTTCCTTGTTCATCGCCTGGCGGAAGGCTTCCAGCTCGGTGACGTCGGCGTCTTCGTGGTAGGTCACCGCCGGGATCATGACCCAGTTGCGCGCCAGATTCTGGCCGGAGATTTTCTTGATGCGCGAGAGGGGCTGCATTTCGACTTCGCCGAATCGGGCGAAATCGACTTTGGGCCAGGGCAGCAGATCGAGGCTGCCGCCGAGTGCAGAGGCGGCTGAAGCGGCGGGGGCGGACGGTCCGCCCGTCTGCATGACGCGCTTGATGAAAGCCGTGACATCTTCCTTGAGGATGCGCCCTTTCGGCCCGCTGGCCGGCACCTGGCCCAGCTCGACGCCCAGTTCGCGAGCGAACTGGCGCACCGAGGGGCTGGCGTGCGTGTGTGCGGCGGGGAGGGGGGCGGGCGGCGGCGTCAGGCGTGGAGCCTGCACCGCCGGTGCGGGCGCGGGCTGAACGGCTGGCGCAGGCGTCGCGGGAGGTGGCGTGGCCGCTGGTTTTACGGCCTCACTCTTAACGCCTTGTTCTTCACCGGTACTTGATGCTTCGATCAGGGCGACGAGGTGTCCTTCGGATATCCTGTCGCCGAGCGCGACGCGGATTTCCCTGACGATACCGGCGGCGGATGACGGCACATCCATCGTCGCCTTGTCCGACTCCAGGGTGATGAGGGCGTCGTCGATGGCGACCGTGTCGCCGACCTGGACACAGATCTCGATGACCGGAATGTCGTGGAAGTCGCCAATGTCCGGAACCTTGATTTCGCTTAACTGACTCATTATTTACCTCGTTTTCTGGCCCTGCCTGGCCGCTGTCGGAGAGTGGCGATGCCCGCTCTTCTCTCCTCACTCCCGACGCGTTACTGACGTTCAGACTGTCAGCGGGTTTGGCTTGTTGATGTCGATGTTATATTTTGCGATGGCTGCACTGACCTGGCGGCGTTCGATCTGGCCGTCATCGGCGAGCGCCTTGAGCGCGGCCAGCGTAACCCAGTGGCGGTCCACCTCGAAGAAGTGACGCAGCGCCGCGCGCGTGTCCGAGCGGCCAAAGCCATCGGTGCCGAGCGTGACGTAGCGGCGGCCCACGAAGGGGCGAATCTGTTCGGCATACAAGCGCACATAGTCGGTGGCGGCAATGACCGGCCCCTGCGTATTGCCCAGGCAGTGCTCGACATGCGACAGGCGGGGCGGCGCGTCCGGGTTGAGCAGATTCCAGCGCGCCAGGTCGTGGCCTTCGCGCGCCAGCGGGGTGAGTCCGGGACAACCCCACAGGTCAGCGTCGATGCCCCAGTCCTGCTTGAGCAGGTCGGCGGCGGCAATCACTTCGCGGAAAATGGTGCCGGAACCCAGCAGTTGCACGCGTGGCGCGGGCTTCTTGCTGTCGGCCGGAGCGCCCTGGCGCAGCCGGTACAGCCCCTTGATGATGTCTGATGCGGCACCTTCGGGCATTTCCGGATGTTCGTAGTTTTCGTTCATTACCGTCAGGTAGTAGAACACGTCTTCCTGTTCCTGGAACATGCGGCGCAGTCCGTCCTGCATGATGACGGCGACTTCGAAGGAGAAGGTCGGGTCATAACTGATGCAGTTGGGAATCAGCCCGGAGAGGATCAGCGAATGGCCGTCTTCGTGTTGCAGGCCTTCGCCATTGAGTGTCGTGCGTCCGGCCGTGCCGCCGATGAGGAAGCCGCGTGCCCGTTGATCGCCAGACGCCCAGCACAGATCCATGGTGCGTTGCAGGCCGAACATCGAGTAGCAGATGTAGAACGGAATCATCTGCACGCCGTGCACCGAGTAGGCGGTGGCGGCGGCAATCCAGTCGCTCATTGCGCCCGCTTCATTGATGCCTTCCTGCAAGACCTGGCCGGTTTTCGTTTCCTTGTAGAACATCAGCTGATCGTGGTCTTCCGGGACGTAGTTCTGACCCTGCTGGTTCCAGATGCCGACCTGGCGGAAGAGACCTTCCATGCCGAAGGTGCGCGATTCGTCAGGGACGATGGGCACCACGTGACGACCGACTTTCTTGTCCTTGAGCAGAATGTTGAGAATGCGCACGATGGACATCGTGGTCGACACTTCACGCCCTTCGCCAGAGGCCTTGAGCAGGGTGTCAAAAGCGGCAAGCGGCGGTATTTCGAGAGCCTGCGCACGTTGCTTGCGCTGGGTCAGGTAGCCGCCCAGGGCTGTCCGCCGTTCGTGCAGGTATTTGTATTCCGGCGAATCTTCGGCAAAGCGGAGGAAAGGCAGGGCGTCAATCTGCTCATCCGGTACCGGCAGTTTGAAGCGGTCGCGGAAACGGATGATGGCTTCATGGTCGAGTTTCTTTTGCTGGTGCGAAATGTTCATGCCTTCGCCGGCCAGTCCCATGCCGTAGCCCTTGATGGTTTTGGCCAGGATCAGGGTCGGCTGGCCGCGATGCGTGACCGCTGCCTGGTAGGCGCTGAAAATCTTGAAGATGTCGTGGCCCCCGCGGTTGAGCATCCAGATGTCGGCGTCGGTCCAGTCGGCCACCAGTTCGCGGAGTTCCGGGGTGTTGAAGAAATGTTCGCGCACATAGGCGCCGTTTTTGGCCTTGAAGGTCTGGTATTGGCCATCGACCAGCTCCATCATGCGCTTCTTGAGAAGGCCTTTCTTGTCGCGTTCGAACAGGGTGTCCCAGTGCCGGCCCCAGATCAGTTTGATGACGTTCCAGCCGGCGCCGCGGAACTCGCTTTCCAGTTCCTGGATGATCTTGCCATTGCCGCGTACCGGGCCGTCAAGGCGTTGCAGGTTGCAGTTGATGACAAAAATCAGGTTGTCGAGTTTCTCGCGCGAGGCCATGCCGATAGCGCCCAGCGATTCCACTTCGTCGGTTTCGCCATCGCCGAGGAAGGCCCACACCTTGCGATCACTGGCGTCGATGAAGCCACGACTTTCCATGTACTTCATGAAGCGTGCCTGGTAAATGGCCTGGATCGGCCCGAGCCCCATGGAAACCGTCGGGAAGCGCCAGAAATCGGGCATCAGCCAGGGGTGCGGGTAGGACGAGAGGCCCTTGCCGGAGACTTCCTGGCGGAAGTTGTTGACCTGCTCTTCGCTCAACCGTCCCATCAGGAAGGCGCGGGCATAGACGCCGGGAATCGCGTGTCCCTGGAAAAAGACCAGGTCGCCGCCATGCGTCTCGCTCTGCGCCCGCCAGAACCAGTTGAACCCCACATCATAAAGCGCTGCCGAGGAGGCAAATGAGGCAATGTGGCCGCCGACGTTGGTGTCGCGATTGGCGCGGACGACCATGGCCATGGCGTTCCAGCGGATGTAGTTGCGAATCCGGATTTCGATATCCGTGTCGCCCGGATAGTTGGGCTGGCGTTCCACCGGGATGGTGTTGATGTATTCGGTCGTGGCGCTGTAGGGAAGGTCGATCCCTTCGGCACGCGCCTGGGCAATCATTTGCTCGATCAGGAAGTGGGCGCGTTCAGTGCCTTCGCGCTCGATGACGCCAGTGAGCGCTTCCTGCCATTCGCGGGTTTCCTGTGGATCGCTGTCGCTATGGTCGGGGACGATTTCCTTTTCCGGCGATGGGGTCATGGCGATCCTCCTGTTTTACGCGTGGTGCTCTGAATTATGGACGAAATTGGCGAAAAAGCCGGTGCGCAGAAGACAAATTCATGCGCCGGCAAGTTCCCCCGAAGCGCCCCTCGCACGGCGCGGCGCGCCTGCCGGTTGTGTTTTTGCCGACTCGGCGGGGGCTTCGCGCTGTTTTTGCCGCGGGCTTACTGACTTCGTTCCAACAACTGATAAAATACCGCCCTCAAAAGCGTTGCTTGCGTGCGCTGTTCCTACAGATGCCGGCGGGTCGCGCTTATTGTTTTTTTGCGCTCGGCCGCATCCATTTCAATCAGGTGGGAAGCAATGGTACCTTTATCTTCGTTGGCCAACGCAATCCGGGTGTTGTCGATGGACAGCATCCAGGCCGCCAATTCCGGCCACCCCGGTGCGCCGATGGGTATGGCCGAAATTGCCGTGGCGCTGTGGGGGCGTCATCTGCGGCATAATCCGGCCGATCCGCTCTGGTTCAACCGCGATCGCTTCGTACTCTCCAACGGGCACTGCTCGATGCTGTTGTATTCCGTCCTGTACCTGACCGGGTACGATCTGTCGCTCGACGACATCAAGAACTTCCGTCAGCTGGGCAGCCGCACGCCGGGACATCCGGAATACGGGCACACGCCTGGCGTCGAGACGACGACCGGTCCGCTGGCGCAGGGGCTGAGCAATGCCGTCGGTTTCGCCCTGGCGGAAAAGCTGCTGGCGGCAGAATTCAATCGCGATGGCATGGCGATCGTCGACCACTACAGCTATGCCTTCCTCGGCGACGGCTGTGTCATGGAAGGGCTGTCGCACGAGGCCTGTTCGCTGGCCGGGTTGTGGAAACTGTCGAAACTGATCGCTTTTTACGACGATAACGGAATTTCCATCGATGGCGCGATCGAAGGCTGGTTTGGCGACGATACGCCGAAGCGTTTCGAAGCGTACGGCTGGAACGTCATCCGCGACGTCGACGGGCACGATGTCGACGCCATCGACCGCGCCATTGCCGCTGCCAAGGCACAGCACGAGAAACCGACCCTGATCTGCTGCAAGACGATCATCGGCAAGGGTTCGCCCAACAAGGCGGGCAGCGACGAGTCGCATGGCGCGCCGCTGGGCAAGGACGAAGTGGCGGCCACCCGCATTGCCCTGGGGATCGATTGGCCGGCGTTCGAGATTCCCGAAGAGGTGCGTACGGCGTGGAATGCCGTTGCCGCCGGGGCGCAGGCGCAAGCGGAATGGCAGGCACTGTTCGCCAGATATCGCGCCGCTTATCCGCAGCTGGCAACGGAATTCGTGCGCCGCATGCAGGGTGACCTGCAGCCCGGTTTTGCCGCCCACTGCGCCGAGGCGTTGCAGGCACTGGTCGGAAAAGCCGAGACCATGGCCACGCGCAAGTCGTCGCAGAACGCCATTCAGGCCCTGGTGCCGGTCGTCCCTGAATTCGTCGGCGGCTCGGCCGATCTGGCGCCGTCCAACATGACGCAATGGAAGGGCTGCCGCGACGTGCGTCCGGCGGCGATGGACGAGGGCGGCAACTACATTCACTACGGGGTGCGCGAGTTCGGCATGGCGGCGATCATGAACGGCCTGTTGTTGCACGGCGGTTTCCGCCCCTATGGGGGTACCTTCCTCATATTTTCCGAATATGCGCGCAACGCCATACGTATGGCGGCGCTCATGCACATCAACCCGATCTATGTGTTTACGCACGATTCGGTCGGCGTTGGCGAGGACGGGCCGACGCACCAGCCGATCGAGCAGACGGCCACCCTGCGCATGATTCCCAATCTCGATGTCTGGCGGCCATGCGACAGCGTCGAGACTTTCGTGGCCTGGCAGATGGCGGTCGAGCACCGCACCTCGCCGACCGCGCTGATCCTGTCGCGCCAGAACCTGCCCTGTCAGGCGCATCCTGCCGAACAGATGGCGCTTATCCGTCGCGGAGCCTATGTGCTGAGCGATTGCGCGCAGAAGCCTCGTGCCGTGATTGTGGCCACCGGCTCGGAAGTGCCTCTGGCACTGGAAGCGCAGCAGGCGCTGGCCGCGCGCGGATTGCCGGTGCGCGTCGTTTCCATGCCGTCGTGCTTCATGTTCGACGGTCAGGAGGACGCATATCGCGACAGCGTCCTGCCACCGGGCATTCCGCGCGTCGTCGTCGAGGCCGGAGTGACGCATGGCTGGTATCGTTATGTCGGTCTGCAGGGGGCTGTGGTTGGCATCGACCGTTTTGGTGTCAGCGCGCCCGCCAAGCAGGCCTTCGAATTCTTCGGCATGACCGTCGAGCGGGTGGTGCAGAGCGTCGAGTCGGTCGTCGCGGGCTGATTTTCCCTTCGCGCCGGACCCGCGCCGTCAATGCAACCGCCGCAACTTGCGGCGGTTTTTTCTTCTCCCTGGGCAGTTTTGCAGCCCGCTCCGCGCCTTTCTCCGGCCACGCGCCGAAGCGTCTGCGGTATACTGACACGCTTTGGCAGCAAGCCGGAACGGACGTCGCCGACACCGTCCGGCTTGGGGCTGATCAGTCGTTCCAGCCTGTTGGGGGAGAGGTGATGGCAGCAAGGGAAGCAGCACGTCCGGCGCCGGCGCACAGCCGGCTTTTGATGTCCGGCAACGATGCCGTGGCGCGCGCGGTCTGGGAGGCCGGGGTGCGGGTTGCCGCGGCGTATCCGGGAACGCCGGCGACCGAAATGCTGGAAGAAATTTCGACCTATCCGGATATTTACGCCGAATGGTCGGTCAATGAGAAAGTTTCGCTCGAAGTGGCCTTCGGCGCGGCGATGGCCGGGTCGCGCGCCTTCTGCTCGATGAAGCATGTGGGCATGAACGTCGCTTCTGATGCCCTGATGACCTTGACGTTGACCGGCGTGGCCGGGGGGCTAGTGATCGCCATTGCCGATGACGTCGGTCTGTCTTCGTCGCAGAACGAGCAGGATTCGCGCTATTGGGGGCGTTTTGCCCATCTGCCGGTGTTCGAACCGGCCGATTCGCAGGAGGCACACGCTTTCACGCTTGCCGCCTTTGCGCTTTCCGAGCGCTTTCAGACTCCGGTGATCCTGCGCCTGACGACGCGCATCTGCCACGTCAAGGGGCTGGTTACGGTCGGCGAGCGAACGGCGCATGCGGCGGCGGGTTTTACCAAGGACCCGGCGCGCTGGGTAATGGTGCCGGGCGCTGCCGCCCGCCGTCTGCCGCTGATGTTCGAGCGCGAGAGGGCGCTGCGTGACGAGGCCGAGAGGTCGGAATTCAACCGCGTCGAGGAGGGGAGCGACCGCCGCGTCGGTTTTATCACCTCCGGGCCGGCATACATGCACGTGCGCGAGACTTTTCCCGCCGCGCCGGTGCTCAAGCTGGGTTTGTCGTGTCCGCTGCCCTTTGAACGGATTCGCGCTTTTGCGGCGCAATGCGAAAAACTGGTGGTGGTCGAGGAAGTCGAACCACTGATCGAAAACGAGGTCAGGGCGCAGGGTCTTGCCGTCCACGGCAAGGATATCCTGCCGCGCAGCGGCGAGCTCTCGCCCCATGTCCTGCAGCCGGCGATTGCCTCTCTGCTTGGTGAACCTCTGCCGACCGCCCCGGCTGCGGCACCGATGCAGGTTTTTCCGCGTCCGCCGACGATGTGTGTGGCCTGCCCGCACCTGGGGGTGTATTACACCCTGTCGCAGCTGCGCAACGTCACCGTTTCCGGCGATATCGGCTGCTATACCCTGGGTTCCGGGCATCCGTGGAATTCGCTTGACGCCTGTATCTCGATGGGCGCGTCGATGGGCATGGCGCTCGGCCTGGACAAGGGGCGCGCCGAATCGGAGAAAGACAGGAAAATCCTTGCCGTGATCGGCGATTCGACCTTCATGCACATGGGGATGCAGGGCTTGCTCGATATCGTCTATAACCGCGGCAACGTCACGGTGATGATTCTCGACAACCGCACGGTGGGCATGACCGGCGGGCAGAACAATCCGGGTTCCGGTCGTGGGCTTCATGGCGAGGAGGCGCCGCGCGTCGATTTTGCCCGGCTGGTGAAAGCGCTGGGCGTACGCGAGGAGCGCGTGCATGTCGTCGACCCCTACGAACTGCCGAAACTGTTCAAGGTATTGCGCGAAGAAACCAAGATTGCCGAGCCTTCGGTAATTATCACCAACCAGCCTTGTGTGCTGATCGAGGACTTCCGCCCGCGCACGCCTTTCCGGGTGATCGAGGATAAATGCACGGGCTGCGGCAATTGTGTCGAGATCGGCTGTCCGGCGATTCATGTGACGCGGCGCGACAAGGTGGTAAAACCGAATGGCAAGGAAGTCGAGCGCTCTTTCGTGCGCATCGAGAGCCAGGCCTGTACCGGCTGCGGTCTGTGCGTGCAGCCCTGTGCGCCGGAGGCCATCGTGCATGTCGATGTGCTGTCGCAGCCGATACACATCGTGAAGAAGGATTAACCGCTCTCGGTCGGGAGCGTTTGTGGAGCGTTTTATGTCTGAGACAACCAACATTCTCGTGGTCGGTACCGGCGGGCAGGGGGTGATGACGGCGACGGAGATTCTCGCCGAAGCGGCCATCGCCTTCGGTCACGACGTCAAGAAGACCGAGGTGGCGGGTATGGCGCAGCGCGGCGGGGTGGTCTCCTCGCACCTGCGTTTCGGGCCGCGGGTGCTGTCGCCGCAGATCACGCCGGGAACAGCGCATGTGCTGCTCGGTTTCGAGGCCGCCGAGGGCTTGCGCTGGCAGCACATGCTGCGCCCGGACGGGCTGGCGCTGATGAATACCGGGCGGCTGGTGCCGCCGGTTGTCGATCTCGGTCTGTACGATTATCCGGCCGATCCGATCGGCGAGATGCGTGCCGCCGGAACGCGCGTTTTCTCTTTCGATGCCTCGGCCATCGCGCGCGAGCTGGGCGAAGTGCGCCTTGGCAACACGGTGATGCTCGGCGCCATTGCCGATTACCTGCCGTTTTCGGCTGCGGTGCTGGAAGAATGCGTGCTCAAGCGCTTTGCACGCAAGAAGGCGGAAGTCGTCGAACTCAACCGGCGCGCTTTTGCCGCCGGACGGGCGGCGGCCGCCAGGGCGGCGCAGGGTGAGAGCGCCTGAGCGGGAGCAAGTTTTTTTATTTGTTTTGAGAGAATCATCATGACGGCAACACTACTCGACGGCAACGTACTGGGACAGAAACTGCGCGCCGGTTTCAAGCAAAAAGCGGAAGAACTCGCGGCGCAGGGTATGCGCCCCGGCCTGGCAGTAATCCTGGTTGGTGAAGACCCTGCTTCGCAGGTCTATGTGCGCAACAAGGTGAATGCCTGCGCACAGGCCGGTTTCCATTCCGAGAAATACACCTATGCCCCAGATGTTGATCCGCAAGTCGTGTTCGATAAAATCGCCGAACTCAATGCGGATGCCAAAATTCACGGCATCCTGGTGCAGTTGCCGCTGCCCCGCAATTTTGATGCGGACGCCGTACTTGATGCGATTGCCGCTGAAAAGGACGTCGATGGTTTCCGCGCCGAAAACGTCGGTGCATTGATGCAGGGACAGCCCTGCTTCATTCCCTGTACGCCTTATGGCGCGATGAAGTTCTTTGAAGAGGCTGGAATCAGCCTGAAAGGCAAGGAAGCGGTGGTGGTTGGCCGCTCGAACATCGTTGGTAAACCGATGGCCATGCTGCTCATGCATGCCGGGGCGACGGTCACTGTCTGCCATTCGCAGACCAAGGATCTCAAGGCGCATTGCCTGCGTGCGGACATTCTCGTTGCCGCGGTCGGCAAGGCGAAGATGATTACCGGTGATATGGTCAAGCCCGGTGCGGTGGTCATTGATGTCGGTATCAACCGTCTGCCCGACGGCAAGCTATGCGGCGATGTCGATTTCGATTCTGCCAGGGAGGTGGCGTCGTTCATCACTCCGGTTCCCGGCGGCGTCGGTCCGATGACCATCACCATGCTGCTGGCCAATACCCTGGAAAGCGCCGAGCGCGCGGCAAATGCGTAATAGCTGAGATTAACCACGGCGACACGACGGAATGACGGCTAATGCGGTTCGTTGGCTAATGAACCTGGATCGTCGATTTTTCGCTGTGTTTGTCGTGGTTTAACTGTTTTTCAAGATAACAGGAGGTGCACATGACCAACCAACCTTTAGTCGGCATCGTCATGGGCTCGGACAGCGATTGGCCGGTGATGAGCAAGTGCGCCGAGACTTTCAAACGTTTCGGTATCGCCTATGAAGCGAAGGTGCTGTCCGCGCACCGTACGCCGGATGCCGCGCTGGATTACGCTTCCAGCGCCCAGGGGCGCGGGATCAAGGTCCTGATTGGTGCGGCGGGTGGCGCGGCGCATCTGGCCGGCGTGCTGGCGGCCAAGAGCCCGTTGCCGGTGCTGGCCGTGCCCATGCCTTCGAAACATCTGCAGGGGCTCGATTCCTTGCTGGCCATGGTGCAGATGCCGGGCGGCATCCCGGTGGCGACTTTTGCCATTGGCGAAGCCGGGGCGATCAATGCGGCGCTGTTTACGGTGGCCATGCTGGCGCTCGACGATGCGGCCATGGCCGGGAAGCTGGCTGAATTTCGCGCCAATCAGACCGAGAAAGTGTTGTCGAAGACCTTGCCGGATCTGCCTTGAGCAGTCAGAAAATGCTTAGCGCTTTACCACAGGGGCGCAGAGACACAGAGGGCTCACAGAGAAAGATTTTTGTGCGCTTCGGGTTCCTCTGTGTATTCTCTGCGCCTCTGTGTCTCTGTGGTGGATTTGTTTTTGAAGTGGCGTAAGCAATGACACAACCATTGGCTCGGGCTGTCGCCCTCTTGCAGGCTGGCGAGCTGGTCGCTTTTCCGACCGAGACCGTTTACGGTCTGGGCGCCGATGCGGCCAATCCAGAGGCGGTTGCCAAGATTTTTGCCGCCAAGGGAAGGCCTTCGAACCATCCGCTGATCGTGCATCTGCCCGGTGCCGGGCACCTGGCGCAGTGGGCCATCGATGTTCCCGATCTTGCCTGGGAACTGGCCGAGGCGTTCTGGCCAGGACCATTGACCCTGATTCTCAAGCGTGCCTCTGCCGTTCCGTATGCCGTAACCGGCGGGCAGGAAACCGTTGGCGTGCGCGTTCCGGCGCACCCGCTGGCGCTCGATCTGCTGCGGGCCTATGCGCAAGCCGGTGGCGGTCGTGATGGCCTGTGCGGCATCGCCGCGCCGTCGGCCAATCGTTTCGGCCGCATTAGCCCGACCGATGCCGCGCATGTGCGCGAGGAACTGGGCGATGCTGTGGCGCTGGTTATTGATGGCGGGGCATGCAGCGTCGGTATCGAATCGACGATCATCGATCTGTCGCGTACCGTCGGCTTGCCGCCGCGCCTGCTGCGTCCGGGGCATGTAACGCCGGAGCAGATTGCCGAAGTTGCCGGTGTGTGGCCGGAACTGCCCGTGCCGACCAGTGCCGGCGTGCCGCGCGTTTCCGGAGCGCTGGACGCGCATTATGCGCCGCTGACGCCGATGTGCCTCGTTGCTCCGGCGCGCTTGCCGGATGAACTCGCTGCCCTGCGCGCGGCCGGGAAAAGCGTTGGCTTGCTGGCCTACGGCGAGTTGCCCTGTCTGCTTCCGCCGCATGCCCTGCGCCGCTTGCCGGAGACGCCGGAAGGCTATGCACAGGGCCTGTATGCCGCCTTGCGCGAACTTGATCAGGCCGGGAACGATTTGATCGTCGTCGAGGCCATCCCCGATGGCCCGGCCTGGACCGCGGTGGCCGACCGCTTGCGGCGTGCCGCCTGCGGCGCCAATCTGGCCAGGAAATAAACGTCGCGGAGGCGCGTCATTGCAAGGTCATGGGCGCGCAACATGGAGTTGTTCCGCGTTTTTTTGTCGCCCCCTGGAAATCGCGGGTCAGTGCAAGGTTGGCAATTCGCGCAACAGTTGTCGATACGCCGGCGATTCGCGCAGCAGGCGGGCGCCGACTTCGCGCAGGCGGTCGATGGCCTCCGGCGGCAGATTGAAGTTGGTCGGCAGGGCGTTGAAATAGGCGCGTTCTTCTTCATCCTCGAGATCGTCGAAACTGACCTCGATCAGTGTGGCGCGTACATTTTCTCCTTCCGTCATGCCGTGGGCCGTGGCTTGTGCGGCAATCGAGCGGGCGGCTTCGTCGAGGCTGCTTCTGGCGTAGGCCAGCGTTTCGACGTTGAAGCGGTCGGTGGTGTTGCTGACGGCGAAGGCGATGCTTTTCAGCGTTGGCACTTCCGGGTGCTGGTCGAGCTCGTCGAAATCGTTGTGCACCTGCGCATTGACCACGATATGCACCAGGCGGCGCAGTCCCGGCCGACCGTAGGCGTCGGCCAGTTCGGCGGCATTGTGGATGGCAAGCCGGTCGAGAATGGGGCGTAGGCCGAGGTTGTCGGAGAGCCCGCCATCGAGCAGATGGATGAAGCGGCGCTTGTCGGAGTCGATATAGGAGTGCTGATCGGCGGCCAGCGTATAGCGGCGGATGGATTCGTGGCGATTTTTCAGCGCGTGTGTGATCCACGCCGGTTCGGTCCTGTTGCAACGTTTGGCGTAATTGGCAAGGGTGATCGGCGTGAAAATGATCGGTACCGCGCTGGAGGCAGCGACGGCGCGTGAAATTTTGTAGCTGCCGATGTCGGAGCAGATCAGGTCGAACTGGTCCTGGGTGAATTCGAAGCGGTTGGTGCGCGCCATGTCGGTGGCGTTGATGACGATGAACGGCCGGCCGCTGCGATGCAATTCGCTGGCCAGGTCGGCGAAGGTCTTGCCTTCGAACAGTTCGCGGTCGAGGTATTCGGCGATGACATCGGAGCGGCCGAAAAACGGCGAAGTCATGCGGAAAACGTTGCTGGCCGAGAAAATCGTCGAAGCGATGCCGTCCTGCACGTCGCGCTTGAGAAAACGCGGCACGAAATCCTCGAACAGGCGGTCGCCGAACAGACCGTAATACGCGGCGGTATAGCTGCCGCCGGAGACTGAGGAAATGTGATCGACCAGATCGAGGACGCGCTGCTTCTTTCCGTTCATGTCGACCGTACTGCGTGACAGTTCTTCGAGAACACCGAAGGCGAAAGCCGCCGCGCGCGTGCCGCCGCCGGAAAAACTCATACCAAACGCCAGGTTTTCCGGTTTGTCGTGGCGCTCGAACGCTGTCGAACGATAGGTTGTTTCGGGCGGTACCTGATTCAGCGGCGCATTGTGCGGCGCCAGCGTCGAAGCGCAGGCGGAGAGTAGTAGTGCCAGCAAGACGGGGAGCTTGCCGCGCAGGGCGGAAAATGGCGGGGGGGACGTGTGCATGCGTATCGGGATAAAAATGGCGGGGTGGTCTTGCCTGACCGCGCGCTCAGGCCGCAGGGTGGCTTATTGAAACCGGGTTTTCCTGGCTCCTCAGCGCCGTTAGCGACATGCGCGAGAGCAGGCGGTCGCGCAGGATGAACTGGTGATAGAACGCGCCGCAGACGTGCAGGGCGATGAATCCGGCGAGGATGCGCGAGACGATGACGTGCAGTGTATGCACGGACAGGGCGGAAAAGTTGTCGGGCAGTGCGCCGTGTTGCAGCAAGAGGGCCGGTAAGCCCGATGCGACGGCAATGGCGATGCCGCTACCGACCATGGCCAGCACGAGCAGATCGAAAATGCGATGTACGTAGGGCACGATCCAGTCGGCGATGGCGATGCCGGAAGGCATGGGCGGCGGACGTTGCGTGTGCGGGCGGATGAACAGGCGCAGCAAGGTGAGCGCAAGGAGCAGCCCGCCGGCGAGCATGTGCTTGACGAGGACGAAGCCCCTGTGCGGGGCGTCGCCCGGCAGACGGGCCATGACGAAGGTGCCGAAAAACAGGGCGGCCAGGGTGAGCGTGGCGATCAGCCAGTGCAGGATGCGCAGGGAAGCGGGGTAACGGCGGGGCAACACGGTGTTTCCTGTGATTCGAAGCTGAAATCGGAAAAGGCTGGCGTCACATCGATGCCGGCCGGGCAGGGGAGCCTGGTCGGGCGAGGCAACGGCAGGGAAGGCGCGTATTTTAACAGGGGTGCGCCGGAGCGGGAATTTTGCCGTCCCGGTGGCGTCTCCCTGTCAGGCCTCGTTGTTGTCAATGACCTCCAGCGCTTCGATGCGCGGCTGGTTGATGAGCCCTACGGTGGCGCCGCGCCGCGCGCGCGCACCCAGATGCTTTTCCTCCGAGAGCAGCTCTTTCGCCTTGTTGCGGAAGCTGCCCACGATGCGCACTGTTGGGCCGCGTACAGGCCGCGCCGCCTTGAGCGTTTCCTGTCCCTTGAGGCCGATGATCTGCACACCCTTGCCGCCGGACAGGCGTTTCATCTGGTCGAGCGGGAAGACGAGCAGCCGGCCATCGTCGGCGAGCGCGGCGAGATGATCCATACCGGCGACGCGAACCGGAGGCAGGATGGCGCAGCCGTCTTCCAGTGTCAGGAAGGCCTTGCCCGACCTCTGGCGCGAGAGCAGGTCGGCGTAGGTGCAGATGAAGCCGTAGCCGGAGGTCTTGGCAATCAGCAATTCGTCCTCCGCTTTGCCGGTGAGAACGTGTGCGATGCGGCTTGCGCCCATATCGACGAAGGACGGCAGCGGCGCGCCCATGCCACGTCCGTCGGGCAGGGCGGCAATCGGTACGGTGAAGGCGCGGCCTTCGCTGGAAATGATGACCAGCGAATCGATCGAGCGGCATTCGAAGGTCGAGCCGGGACCGTCGCCGTCCTTGTAGGCAACGCCGGAGAGGTCGAGGCCGTGACCCTGGCGTACACGCGCCCATCCTTTTTCGGAGACGATCAGCGTCACCGCTTCGTCGGCAACGGTGGCGACTTCCGAGCGCGAGGCCATCGATGCGGCTTCGATCAGCGTGCGGCGCTCATCGCCATGCTTGGCCGCGTCGGCCTTGATTTCCTTGATCACCAGCTTGCGCAGCAAGGTGTCACTGTCGAGCAGTTTGATCAGTTCATCCTTCTCGGCCCGCAGCTTCTTGAGCTCCTGCTCGATCTTGATGCCCTCCAGCCGTGCCAATTGGCGCAGGCGGATTTCGAGGATGTCGTCGGCCTGCCGGTCGGAGAGCTGGAAGCGCTCGATCAGCGCCGTTTTGGGTTCGTCGGATGCGCGGATCAGGTGGATCACTTCGTCGATGTTGAGGAAAACGATGTGCCGACCTTCGAGGATGTGGATGCGGTCGTTGGTCTTGTCCAGGCGGAATCCAGTGCGCCGGCGTACGGTGGTGACGCGGAACTGGCACCATTCGCCGACGAAGTCGGCCAGATTCTTCTGGCATGGCCGACCGTCGAGACCGATGGCGACCAGGTTGATCGGCGCGGTGGTTTCCAGGCTGGTGTGCGCGAGCAGCAGGGCGACAAATTCATCACGGTTCTGGCGCGAACTGACCGGCTCGAAAACGAGGCGGATGTCGTCGTCCTTGCCTGATTCGTCACGTGCGCGTTCGAGCTGCGAGGCAAACAGCGCTTTCAACTGCGCCGCCGATTGTTCGATGGTCTTCTTGCCCGGCTTGGGCTGCGGGTTCATCAAGGCGCCGATTTCGGACAGCACTCTGGCGCTGGAAACGCCGGGCGGCAGTTCCTTGATCACCAGTTGCCAGGCGCCACGCGCCAGTTCCTCGAAAACGTAGCGGGCGCGCACGCGCAGGCTGCCACGCCCGGTGCTGTAGGCGCTGGCAATTTCGGCCGCAGTCGAAATGATCTGGCCGCCGCCGGGGTAGTCCGGGCCGGGAATGTGTTCCATCAGCTCGGTGACGCCTGCCGCCGTGTGTTGCAGCTTGTGGATGGCGGCGTTGGCGACCTCGCACAGATTGTGCGGTGGCATTTCGGTGGCCATGCCGACCGCAATACCGGAAGCGCCGTTGAGTAACGAAAACGGCAGGCGCGCCGGCAGGAAAGCCGGTTCCTGGAACGAGCCGTCGTAGTTGGCCTGGAAATCGACCGTCCCTTCGCCGAGTTCGCCAAGCAACAGCTCGGCAATCGGCGCGAGGCGTGCCTCGGTGTAGCGCATGGCGGCCGCGCCGTCGCCGTCGCGCGAGCCGAAGTTGCCTTGTCCATCGACCAGCGGATAGCGCAACGAGAAGGGTTGCGCAATGCGCACCATGGCGTCGTAGGACGAGGTGTCGCCGTGCGGATGGTACTTACCGATCACGTCGCCGACCACGCGTGCCGATTTTACCGGCTTGGCGCCGGCCATCAGACCGAGCTCGCGCATGGCAAAGAGCACACGGCGTTGTACCGGCTTCTGGCCGTCCCTGACATCCGGCAGGGCGCGTCCCTTGACGACGGCAATGGCGTATTCGAGGTAATCGCGCGAGGCCGACTGGTGCAGCAGGATGCTCTCGCCGTCGTCGTCTGCGGCGCAGCACGGAGCGATGGGCGGCGGTTCCGGCGGCGTGGCTGCCGTAGCGGCTACGCCTGTCGCTTCGGCAGCGAAAAGGTCGGGAGTGACGGTGTCTTCGTAGTGGTGGCTCATTTCAAATCTCCGCGTCGACCAGGGCGCCGTTTTCTTCCATCCAGGCGCGACGGCCGGCGGATTCGTTCCTGGCCATCAGCATGTTCATCACCGGCAGTGCTTCGTCCTGCGCCGGCAGGCGCACGCGCATCAGCCGACGGGTATCCGGCGACATGGTCGTTTCCCACAGTTGTTCGGGATTCATTTCACCCAGACCCTTGAAGCGCGAGAGGACGATGGCTTCCGCCTTGATGCCTTCAAGGCGCAGGCGGTCGATGATTGATTCGCGCTCGGCGTCGTCGAGCGCGTACAGTTTGCGCGGCGGGCGGCTCTTGCCTTGTCCCGGTACGTCGAGGCGGTAGAGCGGTGGCTGGGCGAAGAAGAGGTGGCCGTGTTCGATCAGTTTCGGGAAGTGACGGTAGAACAGGGTGCACAGCAGGACACGGATGTGGCTGCCATCGACGTCGGCGTCGGTCATGATGACGACCTTGCCGTAGCGCAGGTTGTCGAGCACGTTGTCGGAGGCGTCGGGCAGGTGCGGGTCGATGCCGAGGGCGACGGCGATGTCGTGCACTTCGCGGTTGGCGAACAGGCTTCCTGCCTCGACTTCCCAGGTGTTGAGCACTTTGCCGCGCAAGGGCAGGATGGCCTGCACTTCCTTGTCGCGGCCGGATTTGGCCGAGCCGCCGGCGGAATCGCCTTCGACGAGGAACAGTTCGTTGCGGGCGATGTCTTCGCTCTGACAGTCGGAAAGTTTGCCGGGCAGGATGGCGACGGCCGATTGTTTGCGTTTTTCGACTTTCTGGCCGGCGCGCGAGCGCGCTTGTGCGGCACGGATCGCCAGCTCGGCGATTTTCTTGGCGTCTTCCGGGTGTTCGTTGAGCCATAGCTCGAGCGGATCGCGCAGCATGCGCGCCACCAGCGCCACGGCATCGCGCGAGTTGAGGCGCTCCTTGGTCTGACCCTGAAAGGAGGGGTCGAGCACGCGCGCGGCGAGAACGTAGCTCAGCCGCGAAAAAATGTCCTCGGCCGCCAGTTTGACACCTTTGGGCAGCAGGGCGTGATGTTCGGCAAAGCTTCTCACCGCCTCGAAGGCGGCTTGGCGCAGACCGGTTTCGTGCGTGCCGCCGGCCGGGGTGGGAATCAGATTGACGTAGGATTCGCGTGCCAGAGCGCCTTCCGCGCTCCAGCAGAGAGCCCAGGCGGCGCCGGAGCCAAGGGGGAAGTTTTCGTCGCCCGCGGCGGCGTATTTTTCGCCGGTAAACATCGGTGCGGCGAGTTCGCCTTCGAGCTGTTCGGCGAGGTATTGCGCCATGCCGTTGGCGAAACACCAGCTGCGGGTTTCGCCGTTTTCGACCTGCAGTGAAATTTCCAGTCCGGGCAGAAGGACGGCTTTGCTGCGCAGCAGGCGTTCGAGTTCGGCCTGTGGGATGTTCGGCGTGTCGAAGAATTTTGCTTCCGGCCAGATGCGGATGCGGGTGCCGCTGGCTCTTTTCGGCGCGTCGCCAATGCGCCGCAACGCTTCGACGACGGTACCGGAGGAAAAGACGATCAGGTGCCGTTCGCCGTGGCGCGCAACTTCGACTTCCAGCCGGGTGGACAGGGCATTGGTGACCGATACGCCGACGCCGTGCAATCCACCGGAGAAACGGTAGGCGGAGGCGCCATCGTCCTTGTTGAACTTGCCGCCGGCGTGCAGCTGGGTAAAGACGACTTCGACGGTGGGCAGGCCCTCGACGGGATGGATTTCCACCGGAATGCCGCGCCCGTCGTCCTGGACGGTGACCGAGCCGTCGGCGTGCAGGATGACCGCAATGCGCTTGCAAAAGCCGCCGAGGGCTTCGTCAGCGGCGTTGTCGATGGCCTCCTGGACAATGTGCAAGGGAGAGTCCGTACGCGTGTACATGCCGGGGCGATGGCGTACGGGTTCGAGTCCCTTGAGTACGGAAATGGATTCGGCGGTGTAGCTCATTGCGCGGCGTTCTCCAGGCGGCAAGGTGGGCTTTAGGCGCGTAAAAACAAAGGCCAGAGCATGTCTGGCCTTCGTCTTTCGATGTTGCGGATTTTACCACCGCCGCTGCTTTCTTGGCGATTTAGGCGGCGCTAGCCGGCCGTTTATGGGGTCGGCATCCTGGCGGGCGAACGCGGGTCGATATTGGCCTTCAGCCCGCCGCAGAAACTGCTGACCTGATAGCCGTGCTGTGCGAGTACGCGGGCGGCGAAATAGCTTATTTTGCCGAAGGCGCACAGGGTGATTACCGGACGCTGGCGGTCGATCCGTTCGAGATTGGCGCGCAGGGTCGGGAAGGGGATGTTGAGAGTCCTGACCGGTGCCGGGAAAGCATCGGCGAGCGGCTTGGGCCGTACATCGATGATTTGTACCAAGGGGTCGTCGGGGAGTTCGCAGGTGTGGCGTACCAGGCCGTCGCGCCGGTTGCATGCGGCAAAACCGGCCAGATTGACGGCGTCCTTGGCGGCGCCGAAGGGCGGCGCGTAGGCCAGTTCGAGGTGGCACAGGTCGTCGATATTCAGCCCGCCGATAATGGCCGTGGCCATGACATCCAGACGCTTGTCGACCCCTTCGCTGCCGCAGGCCTGGGCGCCGAGCAGGCGCCCGCTTTGCGGATCCCAGAGGATTTTCAGGGTCAACGGTTTGGCGCCGGGATAATACGTGGCGTGCTGGTGGTCGTTGATGGTTACTGTTTCATAGGGGCGTGCGGCGGCGTTCAGGCGCTTTTCGCTCCAACCGGTGATACCGGCGACCGCATCGAATGCGCGTACGATGGCTGTGCCCAGCGAACCGGGATAGGCGCGCGCCTTGTCGCCCAAGAACAGGTGATCGGCGGCCACGCGTCCCTGCCGGTTCGCCGGTCCGCCCATGGGGACGACCGTTCTTTCTCCGCTGACGCGGTCGAATGTTTCGACGGCGTCGCCTGCGGCATAAATGTCGGGGTCGCTGGTGCGCATGAATTCGTCGACGAGCAGATGTCCGCGGGCGCCCGTCTGAAGTCCGGCGGCACGGGCTATCTCGGTGTCGGGCCTGACGCCGATCGAGAGGATGACCATGTCCGCTTCGAGTATCTCGCCCGAACCCAGGTGGCAGCATACATGATCGTTGTTCGAGGCGAAGTGGGTGACCGCATCGCCGAGAGTCAGGGTGATGCCGTTATGGCGCAGTTCGCTCTCGAGCAGCGCGGACATGGGGGCGTCGAGTTGCGGGAAAACCTGCTGCTGCAATTCGACGAGATGAACAGAAATGCCCTTGCGCTGCAATTGTTCGCTCATTTCCAGACCGATGAAGCCGGCGCCGATGACCACGGCGCGCATCCCCTCGGCGGTGGCGGTGACGATGCGATCCATGTCCTGCAGGTTGCGCAGGGTGAAGATGCGTTTATCGTCGATGCCGGGAATGTCCGGGCGCAGGGGCGATGCGCCCGGCGCCAGCATCAGTTTGTCGTAGCATTCCCATGCGGTGTCGCCGCTTGCCAGATAACGGAGCTGTACGCGCTTGTTGTCGCGGTCGATTTGTGTGGCTTCGCATCCGGTACGCACGTCGAGGTTGAGCATCGATTGCAGCGTGGCCGGTGTTTGTACCGCCAGGGCGTCGCGCATCGCGATTTCGCCGCCGATGTAGTAGGGGAGTCCACAATTGGCGAAGGAGACGTCCGGGCCGCGTTCGACGATGACGATCTCGGCCTGTTCGCAAAGGCGTCGGGCGCGTGCCGCGAAGGATGCGCCGGCGGCGACGCCGCCGATAACCAGCAGTTTGGGCTTGTTCATGTGAGGACTCCTGAGTTTGCGATGGTCAAATCAGTATATTAGGAGATGCTTTCTATTGAAAGACTTCTTCGGCGCTGTTTCATATGCCTTCTTGCGCCTGAAGCGTGTGCTTTACCGCTGCACCCCTGGAATGCTAGCATATGCCAGAATATGAACGGGCTTGCGGAGATCGAAGCATGGGACTTAGTTTGAGCGAGAAGGCGGCGCAGGAAGTGCTTGAAAACCTTCAGGAACGCGGAGGTGGTCTGGGTATCCGTCTTGTGGTGCATGCCTCGGAATGCGCCGGGATGAGCTATCGCCTTGAGTTCGTCGATCAGGAAAATACCGGTGATCTCATGTATGAGAGCCATGGCGCGCGCATTTATGTCGATGCGCAGTCGCTGGCCTATGTCGAAGGAACCGAGATCGCCTATGCGCAGGAAGGCGGGATTGGCGGTTTTTCGATCAATAACCCGAACGCCAGGAATCATTGCAGTTGCGGCGAGAGCTTCTTTGTTTGAAGCATCGCCGGGACAAGGTCAATCATTTTCCGGAAAAGGATTCGTGCTCTTGAAACATTTCTTGTCGCTGCTGATTCTGCTGTCGCTGACGGTGTTTTCCCAGGCTGCGCCGCAGTCCGAACTGATGATCGATGTGCGTACGCCGGCCGAGTTCGTGGCCGGACACATCGCGGGAGCGATCAATATCCCTCTCGATCAGTTGCAACATCGGCCGGAGCCTCTGAAAAGGCTGAACAAGGATCGCCCGATGGTGGTCTATTGCCACAGCGGACGGCGTTCGGCGCTGGCGCTTAGCCTGCTCGAACAGCAGGGGTACAAAAACGTGCGCGATGGCGGTGGAATGGCGGCGCTGGCCAGAACTCTGCGCCTTTGTACGCCAGGAGTCTGCTGAGCGTCAGGCCAGGGCGGCGAAAGTGTAGGTCTGGCCGGCGCGTCCGGCGATGACGCGCGGCAAACCGGGCTGGTTGCGCAGGCGGTCGATTGCCTGTGCGCCGGTGCAATGGCAGGGGATAACAAAATCCGGGGCGCAGCTGGCAAGAAATTCCAGGGTTGGGTCAAGCCGCCGTGCGTCGGCGTGCAGCAGATGCAGACCGCCGACAAGGGCGTGGATGCGCTCGATGCCGGAAATCCGGCGCACGTAATTGATGGTGTTGACGAGGCCGGCATGGCAACAGCCGGTGACAATGACCAGTCCGGCTTCGCTGGCCAGCCACAACACCAGTTCGTCGGAGATGTGATCGGCCTGCCGTTGTTCCGGGTCGAGAAAGAACGGACCTCCGCTATCCTCGAAGGGGCTCAGGCGCGGAATTGCCGCGCCGATGCCGATCCCCGGCGTCAGCTGGAACGCGCTTTCCGGCTCGACCCGGCGCGATGCCGGAAGCTCCGCGAGGGCGCGCTGCGTGTTTTCGTTGATGCCAATGTAACGTACTGCCTGACCCGGGTGGCAACTGTAGCGGCGTGCGGCTAGATCGCGCCCGGAGATCACCGTGGCGCTGCGGTTGACGGCGAGAAAGGCGGGGACGCCACCCGTGTGGTCGTAATGGCCGTGGCTGAGCAGCAAGGTGTCGGCGCACGACAGATCAATCCCCAGGCGTTCCGCGTTGTGCATCAGCGCCGTGCCCTGGCCGGTGTCGAAAAGAAGGCGTCGTTCCCCAGCCTCGATCCAGGCGGAAAATCCATGTTCGGAAAGCAGGTCGGCGGGGCTTTCGTTATCGACCAGCAACTGCAGGCGTAACTGTTTGGGCATACGGACTCTCGTGGCTGTCCTGGCGCGGCAGGGCATGCAAAGCCCGACAAATAGCATATGCCAATGTTAAAGGCAATACGCGACCGCTTCCCGTGTGTTGTGCCTGCCCGGCGGCGCGAAGCCGGCTATCGGATTACATCGATTGCCGTACGGGTGTTGCCGGCGACTATGTGCACAATTTTGCAGAAGAGTTTGTAAATGAGAATTGTTCTTGTATATAATAAGAACCGTTCTTATTTAACAGTATTCTTTTTGTGGAGGTTTTCATGCTTGTGCCGTTGTCTTTAAAGAAAAAAATGATCCCGCTGTTCGTTTGCGGCTGCGCCTTTCTGCCAGTAGCGCACGCCGAAGGCCCGATGCGGACCGATGATGCCGGGACGCTCGATCAGGGCGGCATGAAGCTCGAAAGCGTGTTTTCCCGTGATGACAAGGTGCGCGCCGGTGAATGGCTGTTCGGCTTCAGCCCGATCGAACATCTTGAACTGGAAGTTACGGCGGCAGGAGAACGTGATCATGCACCCGGTTCGGATGAGCGCCGCCACGGTGTTGGCTTTGGCGCCAAATGGGTGCCATATCAGCACGATGCGGGGTGGTCGTTCGGCGCGCGCTTCGATTACGGGCGGACGCGGGTAAAAGACGGCGAAGATTCGTCCAGATACACTGAGCGGGAATATGCGCTGACCGGATTAGCGAGTTATCGCATGGGTAATGCACATACGCTGCATCTCAATCTCGGTGCGGCACGCGTCAAGGCACAAGGCGAAAGCGAGAGTCTGGCCGTGTGGGGCGTCGGCTACGAGTTTCCTCTTGCCGAACGGTTGCAGCTGACGCTGGAAACCTATGGCGAGGAGCATGCGCGTCCGGATAAGGCGCTGGGGCTGCGTTATGAAATCGCCGACGCGCTGAAGTTGTCTGCTGCCCTTGGGCGCGGTAATGGACGTGCCTTTCATCAGGTGGGCCTGGCCTGGGAATTCTGATTTCGGAGATGAGCATGGATGCCACTGCATTCCCCCTGACGATGAGCAACGAAGGCTCGCGCGTGCGGATTGCCGCGCTGCGCGGCGGGCATGGTCTGGGTCGGCGCCTGAGCGAAATGGGGCTTAATGTCGGCGCCGAAGTTGTCGTGCGCCAGCGCCAGGGTGGAGGGCTCGTCGTCATGCGCGGAGAGACCCGTTTTGCCCTGGGCGGAGGCATGGCACACAAGATTATGGTGGTGCCGGTTGCGGCGCCGCAATGACAGCGAGGATAAGGAAATGGCCAGTCTTGGAGAACTGAAGGTTGGAGCGTGTGCCCGTGTTTCCGTGTATGCAGAAACGGGAAGAGCGTACCGTCGCCGGCTATTGAGCATGGGTCTGACGCCCGGTGTCGAAGTTCGCGTCATCCGTGTGGCGCCAATGGGCGATCCGGTGGAAATTGGCGTACGCGGGTTTTCCCTGTCGTTGCGGCGGGAAGAAGCGTGCGCACT
>CAYTWY010000012.1:27525-30824 GCA_964440925.1 uncultured Propionivibrio sp.
GCCAATCTCGAACGCAATCTTTATCTGACGACGCAATTGACCGAAATGGGACTGCCCCTGCTGGTTGTTCTCAACATGGGCGATGTGGCCGAGGTGCGCGGAATACGGGTCGACGCCGCGCGGCTGGAGGCTCAGCTCGGCTGCCCGGTGGTCGCCATCGTCGCCGCAAAAGATCGCGGCATTGGCCGGCTGAAATCGGCCATCGTCAGCGCGGCGACGGAGAAACCGCGCGCGACCATTGCCATTTCCTATGCCTTAAGCATCGAGGCGGCGATCGCGGTGTTGCTCGAAGGGGTTGCCGCGCCGTCGGCAGCGCAGCGGGTTCCGCCGCGCTGGCTGGCGGTTCGTCTTCTGGAGGGCGACGATCTGGCTGCCGGTGCCGTTGGTCCCGAGCTTGCGGCGTTGGCCGCCGGGCAGGCGGCCAAACTCGAGGACGACGTCGATATTTTCGTGGCCGACGCGCATTACGCTTGCGCCAATCGTGTTGCTCAGACTGTCGTGAAACGGACAGGTGAGGTCGCGCGCGATCTGACCGAGCGCATCGACCGGGTGGTGCTGCATCGTGCGCTGGGCATTCCGCTGTTCCTGCTGCTCATGTATCTGATGTTCATGTTTACCATCAATGTCGGCGGGGCCTTCATCGACTTTTTCGATCAGGCTAGCGGCGCGTTGCTGGTCGATGGCCCTAGCGAGTGGCTGGCTTTGCTTGGCGCACCGGACTGGCTGGTGATGCTTCTGGCCAAGGGCATCGGTGGCGGCTTGCAGACGGTGGCTACCTTCATTCCGGTGATCGGTTTCCTCTATCTTTTCCTCTCCGTACTTGAGGATTCGGGCTATATGGCGCGTGCCGCCTTCGTCATGGATCGCTTCATGCGCTGGGTGGGGCTGCCGGGAAAGTCTTTCGTTCCGCTGATCGTCGGTTTCGGTTGCAACGTACCGGCGATCATGGCCACGCGCACCCTCGATCATCGGCGCGACCGGCTGATGACCATCGCCATGGCGCCGTTCATGTCGTGTGGGGCGCGCCTGCCAGTCTATGTCCTGTTCGGCGCGGCTTTCTTTCCGCATGAGGCGCAGAACGTGGTGTTTGCCCTGTATCTGATCGGCATTGCGGCGGCGATTCTTACCGGGCTGGTGCTCAAGCACTCGCTGCTGCGTGGCGAGGCGACGCCGTTCATCATGGAATTGCCGCCGTATCACCTGCCGACCGTGAAAGGCGTGCTGATCCATACCTGGGGACGGCTGAAGAGCTTCATCCTGACCGCCGGACGGGTCATCGTCCCCATGGTGCTGGTGCTCAACCTGCTCAATGCCGTCGGCAGCGATGGCAGCTTCGGCAACGAAGACAGCGACCGCTCGGTATTGGCCGCCATTGGACGACAGATTTCTCCGGCTTTCGCGCCGTTCGGACTGAATGCCGAGAACTGGCCGGCGGCGGTCGGTATTTTCACCGGCGTACTGGCCAAGGAAGCCGTGGTCGGTACTCTTGATGCCACTTACCAGGCGCTGTCCGAAAATCAGGAGGCCGGGTCGGGGGAAAAGGAAGACGAAACCTTCAATCTGTCCGCCCGCCTGTTTGCCGCCTTGGCGACCATTCCCGATAATCTGGCCGAGTCGTTCGGGCGCTGGGCCGATCCGCTCGGCCTCGAAGTCGGCGATCTGAGCGACCAGGCGAGCGTTGCTAAAGCGCAGGAAGTATCGACCGGAACCTTTGGCGCCATGCAGGCCCGCTTTGACGGGGCGGCTGGGGCATTTGCCTACCTTCTCTTCATCCTGCTTTATTTCCCCTGCACGGCAGCTATCGCCTCGGTGTATCAGGAAAGCGGTGCGCGCTGGACGGTGTTTGTCGGTGTGTGGACGACCGGCATGGCCTATGGTGTGGCCACGCTCGTCTATCAGGCGGCACGCTATGCCGAACAGCCACAATCGGCGCTGGCCTGGATTGTCGGCGTGCTGGCGATGTTCGCCGCCGCCTTTGCCGCTCTGCGCCTCGCCGCTGCCGGCGCTTCTCCAGCCAGCGGGGGGCGTACATGATCTTCGTGCGCATCAGCGCCTTGTTGCAGCAACGGCAGCGCATCAGCCTGAAAGATCTGGCGGAAAACCTGCATACCGCGCCGGAGGCCCTGCGTGCCATGCTCGCCCGCCTCGAAAGGAAGGGCCGGGTGCGCCGCCTGCCTGCCGGCACCGGTTGCTGCGGCTGCTGCCAGTGTGACCCGGCGCTGATCGAGCTGTACGAATGGATGGGCGATGATCCGGCGCAGGTGCTCAGGCCGATCCGCCTGTTCCCGGCAGCGCCGGGTTCGCGCGCCTGCCCATCCGCTGCCCTAGGCGATTGAGCCACAACGAGGCCAGAATCACGCTGCCGCCGAGCGCCAGCCTGGCCAGGTCGGCGTCATGGTTCCAGAACAGCAGATTGACGAGCAGCCCGGCCGGCACATGCAGTTCGTTCATGATCGCCAGCGTGCCGGCATCAACAAGAGTGCTGCCCTTGACCCACCAGAACATGCCGAGCGCGGTGGCGAACAATCCCATCCAGACGAGAACGCCCCACTGCACGGCATCTTGCGGCAGGCGTGCGGGATTGCCGAAGAGGACAAAAGACGGCAGCGCGAGGAGCAGGGCGCCGAGAAAGAAGTGGCCGAAGCAGCGGTAGAGCGGCAGTTCGACCGGATGGCGTGCCAGGAGATGGCGGCACAGGACCTGCCCGGCGGCAAAGGCGGCGTTGGCCAGTTGCAGCAACAGAAAGCCGACCAGGTAGTCGCCGGCGATGCGCTCGAAGCGGATGACGATGCCGCCGCCGACGGCGACCAGCGCGGCGAACAGGGCCCAGGGGTTGAAGCGACCGGCCAGGGCATCGTCGAGCAGGGTGACGTAAATCGGCGTGAGGACGGTAAATAGCAGCACCTCGGGGACGCTGAGGACGGAGAAGCTGCGGTACAGGCAGAGATAGGTCAGGCCGAACTGCAAGGCGCCGGCCAGCCACAGGCCGCCGAGCAGGCGCTGCGGCAGACTACGCCAGCGGGTGGCGGGCAGGAAGACGGCGGCGGCGATGAGAACGCGCACGAGGACGGCAAAATCGCTATCGACGCGCCCGGCCAGATATTCGCCGATCAGGCTGAAGGAAAAAGCCCAGAGAACGGTGACGATGAGCAAATAGCGCATGATGGTTTCTGTCCGGAATCCGCTATGCCGTGCAACGCAGGGTAGCTGCGGGTGTTTTTCCCCAAACCGCGGTCGGAGCCGGGCGGCGGCAGAAAAAGAAAAAGGCCAGAACAACGCTGACCTTTGAAAGATGGTGG
>CAYTWY010000013.1:0-14502 GCA_964440925.1 uncultured Propionivibrio sp.
CCGGTCGCGGCAAGACGTGGCGTCGCCAGCTGGTAGTCGAGCCGCCAGCCGACGTTGTTGGCCCAGGCCTGTCCGCGATTTGACCACCAGGTATAGCAATCCTCCGTAGCCTCCGGATGCAACTGACGATAGACGTCACGCCAGCCACCTTCGCTGAGAACCCGTCCAATCCACGCCCGCTCTTCCGGCAGAAAGCCGGAGTTCTTCTGGTTGCTCTTCCAGTTCTTCAGGTCGATTTCCCGCGGCGCGATGTTCCAGTCGGCGCAAACCACGACATCGCGGCCGCTTTGCGCCAGTTCGACGAGATGCGGATAGAAGATCTGCATGAAACGGAACTTGGCTTCCTGCCGTTCGGGCGAACTCGACCCCGAGGGCAGATAGAGCGACACCACGGACAAATTACCGAAATCGGCACGCAGATACCGCCCCTCGGCGTCGAACTCCGCTGCATCAGCCGTCCCCAGCCCGCTCACCACGCGATCCGGCTCCCGCCGACACCACAGGCCGACACCGCTATAGCCCTTCTTCTCGGCGGCATGATAGTAAGCATGATAACCAGGGGGGCATTTCATTTCCGCGCTCAGATCGGCCTCTTGCGCCTTCAGTTCCTGCAGGCAGACGATATCTGCCGACTGTTCCGTCAGCCAGGGCCAGAATCCCTTGTTCCAGGCGGAACGGATGCCGTTGAGATTTAGGGTAATGATGCGTAACATGTACTCTCTCTATCGATAAACCTTCATTGCCACCACTTATGGACTTTCGTCAGGAATTCATCGAATTCGCGCTGGCGCAGAACGTTCTGCGTTTCGGCGAGTTCAAAACCAAGGCGGGACGCCTGTCGCCCTATTTCTTCAACGCCGGCCTGTTCAACGACGGCGCCGCACTGGATCGACTCTCGCAATTCTACGCGAAGGCCATCCTGTCCAGCGAAACGCCGGTCGATATGCTGTTCGGCCCGGCCTACAAGGGCATCCCGCTGGTCGCGGTGAGCGCGCTGGCGCTCGCCCGCTCCGGAAAAAACCTGCCGTTTGCTTTCAATCGCAAGGAAGCCAAGGATCACGGTGAGGGGGGGAACATTATTGGCGCACCACTATCGGGGCGAGTGCTGATCATTGACGACGTCATCTCGGCCGGCACTTCGGTACGCGAATCGGTCGAGATCATCCGTGCCGCCGGCGCCACGCCCTGCGGCGTGGTCATCGCCCTCGACCGTATGGAACGTGGCAATGGCGCGCGCTCTGCGGTACAGGAGGTAGAACAGGATTACGGCATTCCCGTCGTCGCCGTCGCCACCCTCGACGACCTGATGGCCTATCTGCGGCAGCGCCCGGATTTTGCCGCACATGAAGCCGCCGTCGCCCGCTACCGTCAGGAATATGGCGTTGCGCGCGCCTGCTAGATTTTTCGCCACACTGGCGCTGGCCGCGGGATTTTCCATCCCGGCCAGCGCCGCGGGCAGCTTTTTTTGTTGTACCGACACCAACGGCAAGCAGATTTGCGGCGACATTCTGCCCAGGGAATGTATCGGCAAGGCCTACCGCGAGCTGGGACGCGGCGGCCAGACGCTGCGCAAGGTCGAAGCGCCGCTGACGCCCGAACAGCGCGCCCAGCGCGCCGCCGAAGAAGAAAAGCACCGCCTTGAGGAAGAAAAGCGCAAGGAACAGCAACGCAAGGATCAGGCTCTGCTCAACACCTACGGCAACGAGCGCGAGATCGAGGCGATGCGCAAACGCGCCGAAAACGATGTGTACCAGTCGATGAAGAACGCGGCAACCAAGATCAGTGAAATGCGCCTGACGCACAAGAAATTAGAAAACGAAGCCGAGTTCTACAAGAAAAAAACGGTGCCGGGCGACATCCAGAGAGGATTGCGCGACACCGAATTCGAGATCAAGGCGCAGGAATCAATCATTGCGGCCAAGAAAAAGGAACTCGAAGTCATCCGCGCCAAGTACGACGACGATCTGCGCCGCTTCCGGGAGCTCAATCAGCGCCCCGCCACGCCGCGCTGAACGCCTGCGGCGGCTACCGCCGCCGCGCTCAGGCAAGCTTGCGCCGCAATAGTTCGTTAACCTGTTGCGGATTGGCTTTGCCCTTGGTCGCTTTCATGGCCTGCCCGACCAGCGCGTTGAACGCCTTCTCCTTGCCCGCCCTGAACTCGGCAACCATCGCCGCATTGGCGGCCAGCACCCCGTCAATCAGGGCTTCGATGGCACCACTGTCGGTAATCTGTTTCAGGCCCTGCTTTTCGATAATCTCGTCGGCAGATTGACCCTCACCACTCCACAACGCTTCAAAGACTTTCTTGGCGATGTTGTTGGAGATCGTATGGTCGGCAACGCGCGCCAGCAAACCACCCAACTGGGCAGCACTGACCGGCGATTCCTGTAGATCCTTGCCTTCCTTGTTGAGGCGCGCCGCCAGATCAACCATCACCCAGTTGGCACAGGGTTTGGCGCTGCTCCGGCCAGCCACACCAACCGCCGCCTCGAAATAGTCGGCCATGTCCAGCGAAGACGTCAGCGCCGTGGCATCGTAGGTCGACAAGCCATAGTCGGCCATGAACCGCTGCTGCTTGGCTCCCGGCAACTCCGGCAGCGCGGCCCGCGTGCGTTCGATCCAGGCGTGATCGATCATCAACGGCAAAAGGTCAGGATCGGGGAAATAGCGATAGTCATGCGCATCTTCCTTCGACCGCATGGCACGTGTTTCACCGGTATCCGGATCAAACAGCACGGTAGCTTGCTGAATGGCGCGCCCGTCTTCGATCTCGGCGATCTGCCAGTTAACTTCGTAATCAATCGCCTGCTGCATGAAGCGGAAGGAATTGAGATTCTTGATCTCGCGCCGGGTGCCGAGCGGCTCACCGTGGCGGCGCACAGAGACATTGGCATCACAGCGAAAGGATCCTTCCTGCATGTTGCCGTCACAAATACCGATCCAGCGCACCAGCGCGTGCAATGCCTTGGCATAGGCCACCGCCTCCGCCGACGAGCGCATGTCAGGCTCGGTGACGATTTCAAGGAGCGGCGTTCCGGCACGATTGAGGTCGATGCCAGTCTTGCTGTGGAAATCCTCGTGCAATGATTTGCCGGCGTCTTCTTCCAGATGAGCGCGGGTCAGGTGGACAATTTTTCCCTCATCACCCACCTGGATGGCCACCTTGCCACCGACCACCACCGGCAGTTCATACTGGCTGATCTGATAACCCTTGGGCAGATCCGGGTAAAAATAATTCTTGCGCGCAAAAACCGATTTTGCCGCCACGTCCCCTTCAACCGACAGACCAAAACGGATGGCACATTCGACCGCCCCTTTGTTGAGCACCGGCAACACGCCGGGCAGGGCAATATCGACGGCATTGGCCTGAACATTCGGCGCGGCACCGAACGCCGTCGAACTGCCGGAAAAAATTTTCGACCGCGTCGCCAGTTGTACATGCGTCTCGATCCCGATTACGACTTCCCATTGCTTCGTCATCTGTGACTCACTTGGCCGATAGCGGCCTGCTGAAAAAACAATCCCTCACATTATCCGCATATGCCAGCCGGGCGGAAGCGGCACACCACCGGCGACGTGCAATCACGCGAAGCCGGACGGCGCGCGCAGATGCCAGTCGGTCGCCTGCTGATAGCGATGTGCGGCGTTGAGCAGGGACGCCTCGCTGAAATAATCGCCGATTAGTTGCAGCCCCACCGGTAAGCCGCCGGCAAAGCCACAAGGAATCGACATCGCCGGCAACCCAGCAAGATTGACCGCGATCGTGTAGATATCGGAAAGGTACATCTGCACCGGATCGGCGGCTTTTTCTCCCAGCTTGAACGCCGTGCTCGGACTGGTCGGCCCCATGATCACATCGCAGGCGCGGAAAGCAGCCCTGAAATCGTCGGCAATCAGGCGCCGAATGCGCTGCGCCTGCAGGTAATAGGCGTCGTAATAGCCGTGCGAGAGGACATAGGTGCCAATCAGGATGCGCCGTTTGACCTCGGCACCAAAGCCTTGTGCCCGCGTCCTGGCGTACATGTCGTCGAGGTCTTCGTACTCCGGTGCGCGGTAGCCGTAGCGCACCCCGTCGAACCGCGACAAGTTGGAACTGGCCTCGGCCGGAGCGATCACGTAGTAAGCGGGTACGGAAAGCTTCATGTTGGGCAAGCGGACAGAGACCGTTTCGGCCCCCAGTTTGCGGTATTCGTCGATGGCCGCTTCGACCTGGCGCATGACTTCCGGCGCGCAGCCTTCGCCGAAGAATTCTTCCGGCAGTCCGATCTTCATCCCGGCCAGAGGCTTCGCACCAGCGCACCCGGACAACATCTGCCCATAATCTTCGCTCGGGCGATCAAGACTCGTCGAATCGCGCGCATCAAAGCCGGCCATGGCATTAAGCAGCAGCGCACAATCTTCCGCCGAATGCGCCATCGGCCCCCCTTGGTCAAGCGATGAGGCAAAGGCAATCATGCCGTAGCGCGAAACGACGCCATAGGTCGGCTTCAGGCCGGTCAGGTTACACAGCGCCGCAGGCTGGCGAATGGAGCCGCCAGTATCGGTGCCGGTCGCTGCCGGCGCCAGACCGGCGGCCACGGCGGCCGCGGAACCGCCGGAAGAACCACCGGGAACCCGGTTCGTATCCCAGGGATTTTTCACCGTCCCGAAGTACGAGGTTTCGTTCGACGACCCCATGGCAAATTCGTCCATGTTGGTCTTGCCGAGGATGACCGCTCCGGCAGCATTGAAACGCTCGATCACCGTCGCGTCGTAAGGACTGACAAAATTTCCGAGCATTCGCGAAGCGCAGGTGGTCAACCAGCCCTTACTGCAGAAAATATCCTTCTGCGCCAGCGGGATGCCGGTCAGCGGCCCGGCCTGACCGGCCGCACGCAGGGCATCTGCGGCCTTGGCCTGCGCCAGGCTGCGCTCCTCATCGACGCTGATGAAAGCATTGAGCTGCGGGTTATGGCAGGCGATGCGCTGGAGAAAAAACTGCGTCAATTCGACGCTCGAAGTTTCTCCGGCAGCCAATGCCCGCGCCAGGCCGGATACGCTGCGCGTCATCATTCGATCACCCGTGGCACGAGATAGAGACCGCCTTCAGTTTCCGGCGCAACGCTCTGGAACTGTTCGCGCCGGTCGCTTTCGGTGACTTTGTCTTCGCGCAAGCGTTGCGCCAGATCCTGGGCATGCGCCATCGGCTCGACGCCTCGTGTATCGACGGCCTGCATTTCTTCGATCAGGGAGAAAATTCCGTTCAGATGGCCAAGCGTGCTTTCCGCCTCGGCATCGCTGATGTCGATCCGGGCGAGATGCGCGACGCGCCGAACTTGTTCCAGGGTAAGCGACATGATTTGAAATCGATAGGATGTTAAAACCGGGAGCCATATAAGGTATCATAAATACTTTATTCGCCGCAGCCTTGCGGAGTTTTCAAACGGACACCACGTATGTTTAGTTTTCTGCGCAGTTATTTTTCGAATGATCTCGCGATCGACTTGGGCACAGCCAACACCCTGATTTACATGCGCGGCAAGGGCATTGTCCTTGACGAGCCTTCGGTGGTAGCCATCCGCATGGAAGGTGGCCCCAACGCCAAAAAAACCATCCAGGCGGTCGGCCAGAGCGCCAAGGACATGCTCGGCAAGGCGCCGGGCGCCATCACGGTCATCCGCCCGATGAAAGACGGCGTCATCGCCGATTTCACCGTCACCGAACAAATGCTCAAACAGTTCATCCGCAAGGTACATGACTCGCGCCTGCTCTCGCCCAGCCCACGCATCATTATCTGTGTCCCTTCGGGATCGACCCAGGTCGAACGCCGCGCCATCCGCGAGTCAGCAATCGGTGCCGGCGCCAGTCAGGTATTCCTGATCGAGGAACCGATGGCCGCAGCGATTGGTGCGGACCTGCCGGTGGCCGAGCCGACCGGATCGATGGTCGTCGATATCGGCGGCGGCACCACCGAAGTCGGCGTCATTTCGCTTGGCGGCATGGTTTATGCGGGATCGGTGCGCGTCGGCGGCGACAAACTTGACGACGCAATCATCAGCTACATCAGTCGCAATTACGGCATGCTGATCGGTGAAAATACGGCCGAACACATCAAAAAGACCATCGGTTCCGGCTTCCCCGGCGCCGAAGTACGGGAAATGGAAGTCTCCGGCATCAACAAGGCCGAAGGCATTCCACGCAAATTCACGATTTCCTCGAATGAAATCCTCGAAGCACTGACCGAACCGCTCAACGCCATCGTCTCGGCCGTCAAGTCGGCGCTGGAAAAAACGCCGCCCGAACTGGGTGCCGACATCGCCGACAAGGGGATGGTGCTGACCGGGGGGGGCGCCCTGCTGCACGACCTCGACCGTCTGCTCATGGAAGAAACCGGGTTGCCAGTCATCGTCGCCGAAGAGCCGCTCACCTGTGTGGCACGCGGCTGCGGCCTGGCGCTGGAGCGCATGGACACGCTCGGCAGCATTTTTGCGTCGGATTGAACTTTGCCTCGCCACCGGAAGAGCCAGACCAGAATCCATGCCCGCCGGACGGCTGTTGCACTGGCCATCCGGCATGCGAATGCTCGTAAGCCTTAACCCTGCAGGCCTTGAAAACCGCATGTCGATTGCTTACTCCGGCACCGCCTTCGTGCAATGACCCATCCTCCACCGTTCTTCAAACGTGGGCCTGCGCCTTTGGCGCGCCTGTCGTTCTACGTCGCCCTATCGATTTCCCTGTCCTTTATCGATGCCCGTTTTAAAACGCTGGAGCTACTCAGGCAAGGCGTTTCGTTGCTCACCACACCAGCACAAGTGCTGGCGCATGCGCCCGTACGACTCCTTGAAACCACCTGCGCCTATTTTTCCGGCATCGCCGCATTCCGCGACGAAAACGCCCGCTTGAAACACATCCAGCTCGGCAATGCCCAGGCCCTGCTGCGCGCGCAACAACTGGAAAACGAGAACGAACGTCTGCGCAAACTGCTCGAGGTCAAGGACCGGGAAAAGATGAGCGGGCAGGTCGCGCAGATACTCTACTCGGCACGCGACGCTTTCTCTCGTCGCATTGTCATCGACAAAGGGCAACAGCAGAACATTGATGCCGGGCAGCCGGTGATTGACGAAGCCGGGGTTGTCGGCCAGGTAACGCGCATTTTCCCTTTGGTGGCCGAAGTCACCCTGATCACCGATAAGGATCAGGCCGTTCCCGTGCAAATCGTGCGTAACGGTTTGCGCTCGGTCGTTTTTGGACAAGGCAACGGACAACTCGAACTGCGTTTCATGCCCGCCAACGCCGACGTCCAGGTCGGCGACTTGTTGGTGACCTCCGGTCTGGACGGCATTTTCCTGCCCGGCCTGCCTGTCGCCAGGGTCGTGCATATCGAACGCGACACCTCCTTTTCGTTCGCACACATCTATTGCCTCCCGACGGCCGGTGTCGAAAACTACAACGAAGTCATGGTACTCGACGCCCGCTCACGGGTATCGCTACCCGAGCAGCTGACCAGCGAGCCGGTTCCCGTAAAATCGAAGTCCGCCGCACGCAGCGGACAAAAGAAAAAACACTGACCGAGGGATAACAACGATGCAGACTACATTTTCCTCATCGCGCATCCTTCTTCCGGTTCGCCCCTGGTTCATTCTCGTCAGCCTGCTGTGCGCCCTGCTCATCAACTTCCTGCCTACCGCCAACTGGTTCTGGATGCCCGATTTTGTTGCCCTTGTGCTCATTTTCTGGTGCATTCGCGAACCCCGTCATCTGGGCATGGGCAGCGCCTTTCTCCTGGGAATGCTCATGGATGTCGCCGATGCCAGCCTGATGGGGCAGCATTCGCTGGCCTACGTGCTAACGGCCTATGCGGCATCGACGCTGGCGCGACGCATCCTGTGGTTTCCCCTCGAAAGACAGGCTCTGCATGTTCTCCCCTTGCTCCTGCTTGTCCAGCTTGTACAGGCGGGAGTGGGTCTTGTCTCCGGGGGAAGCGGCCCCGACTGGCTCTATTTTGTTTCCCCATTTCTTGGCACCTGCCTGTGGCTGCCGCTCACCTTCGTCCTGCTTTTACCGCAATACCAGCCATACGAGCATGACGCCAATCGCCCCATTTAAGAGGCCCTGACGTGCGTTTCCGGCGCCACCCCCCCTCGCAGGACAGCGAGATCGACCGCTTCCGCTTCCGCGTCGCCTTCGCTGCAGGCGCTGTCGTTCTGGCCTTCATTCTTCTGCTGGCACGTTTTGTCTATCTACAAATCGTCCAGCACAGTTATTTCACTACCCGTGCCGAAGACAATCGCATCTCGCTGATCCCGATCACGCCTAACCGGGGGGTCATTTACGACCGTAACGGAACCGTCCTGGCGCGCAACTACTCAGCGTTTACCCTAGAAATCACCCCCTCGATGGTCGATAACCTGGACGCCACGATCGACAAGTTGAGCAAGCTGATCGAAATCGAGGCCAAGGATCGACGACGCTTCCGCAAATTGCTCGAGGAAAGCAAATCTTTCGCCAGCATCCCGATCCGCACCCGATTGAGCGACGAAGAAGTCGCTCGCTTTGCCGCCAACCGCTACCGTTTCCCTGGCGTCGAAGTAAAAGCCCGCCTGTTCCGCCAATACCCGCTCGGCTCCGTTGCCTCGCATGTTCTCGGTTACATCAACCGCATCAACCGGAACGATCTCGACACCATCGCCAACTCGGGGCAGGAATCGAATTACAAAGGGACAGATCACATCGGCAAGACGGGATTGGAACAGAAATACGAGTTCCAGTTGCACGGAGAAACCGGCTATGAGGAAGTGGAGATCGACGCCGGCGGTCGTGCCGTGCGCAGCCTGTCGAGCACCTCTCCGGTTTCCGGCAACAACCTGACCCTGACCCTGGATGTAAAACTGCAGGAAATCGCCGAGAAGGCCTTTGGCGAGCGACGCGGCGCGCTGGTCGCCATCGAACCGAACACCGGTGGAATACTCGCCCTGGTCTCGACGCCGACCTATGACCCGAACCTGTTTGTCGATGGCATCCGTTCGGACAACTGGGAAACCCTGAACAACTCGCCCGACCGCCCAATGATCAACCGGGCACTCAACGGCGCCTACCCCCCAGGATCGACATTCAAACCATTCATGGCCCTGGCTGCACTGGAGATCGGCAAGCGCACCCCCGGGCAGGCAATTTCCGATCCGGGCTTCTTTGTCTTCGGCGGACATACCTTCCGCGACGACAAAAAAGGAGGACACGGCCTGGTCGATATGTACAAATCGATCGTCGAATCCTGCGACACCTACTACTACATCCTCGCCAATGACCTTGGCATTGACAACATCGCCCATTTCATGGGTAGCCTGGGCTTCGGAGAACGTACGGGGGTCGATCTGGAAGGCGAATCGGAAGGTGTCCTGCCCTCGCCCGAATGGAAAAGGAAACGCTTCAAGCGCCCCGAGCAGCAAAAATGGTTCGCCGGCGAGACGATTTCCATCGGCATCGGCCAGGGATACAACGCCTATACCCCGATCCAGCTGGCGCAGGCCGTCGCCACCCTCGCCAATAACGGCGTCATGTATCGCCCACACCTCGTCAAATACATCACCAACAGCCGTACCGGCGAGAAAACGCTGATCGAGCCCAAGCCGTTACGTACGCTGCCCTGGAAACCGCAGAACGTCGAGACCATCAAGAAAGCCATGATCGGCGTCAACCGCGAAGGTACCGGCGCACGCGCCTTTGCCGGCGCCGGCTATGTATCGGGAGGAAAAACCGGAACGGCTCAGGTATTCAGCCTGAAGGGTGGCGAATACCATTCCTCAAGCATAAAACATGAGCTGCGCGACCACGGTCTGTTCATCGCCTTTGCTCCCGCCGAAGAACCGAAAATTGCGCTCGCCGTACTGGTCGAAAACGGCGGATTCGGCGCGCAATCGGCAGCGCCGATTGCCCGCATGGCCATCGATTACTATCTGCTGGGCAAGCTACCGAAAGGGCCGGCAAAAGAAGATGCCGGCATTGCCGAGGAAGAATGAGCATGTTCCAACAGTATCTTTTCCGCCTCCGTGCCCGTCTGGCGGAGCATATCGACCCGCCGCTCCTGATCATCACCGGCCTGCTCATGCTCGCCGGACTCGCTACCGTCTTCAGCGCCACCTACGACAACAACAACCGCGCCCTCAGCCAGATGCTCAACATGATCGTCGGCATCGTCGTGATGTGGAGCGTCGCGCAAATCCCCCCACAGAAATTGATGCGTTTTGCTGTCCCGCTCTATGTCCTGGGCATTATATTGCTCATCTTCGTATTTCTCGTCGGCATCAAGGTCAACGGCGCACGGCGCTGGATATCGCTCGGACTCTTCCGCATCCAGCCATCCGAAATACTGAAAATCGCCACGCCATTGATGCTGGCCTGGTATTTCCAGAAATACGAAGCGGCGCTCCGCTTGCGCCACTACCTGATCGCCGGTTTGTTACTCCTGATCCCCTTCGCCCTGATCGCCAAGCAGCCCGATCTGGGCACAGCCATTCTGGTTGGCGCCGCCGGCTTCTACGTCATTTTCTTTGCCGGGTTGCCGTGGAAAATCATTATTGGCATGCTATTGGCGGGCGCCGCAGCCACCCCTTTTGTCTGGAACATGCTGCACGACTATCAGAAAAAGCGCATCCTGACGCTGATCGACCCAAGCACCGACCCCCTCGGCTCGGGCTACCACATCATTCAATCGACCATCGCCATCGGCTCTGGCGGCGGTTTCGGCAAAGGCTGGCTGCAAGGAACACAGACCCACCTGGAATTCATCCCGGAACGCCATACCGATTTCATTTTTGCCGTTTTTTCCGAGGAACATGGACTGTTTGGCAACACCATCCTTGTCATTCTTTACCTGATGCTGATTGCGCGCGGGTTGATGATCACCGCCAACGCTTCGACCCTGTTCTCGCGCGTCATGGCCGGATCGGTCACTCTCAGCTTCTTTACCTATGCTTTTGTCAACATGGGAATGGTCAGCGGAATTCTCCCCGTCGTCGGCATTCCCCTGCCCTTCATGAGCTATGGCGGAACCGCCCTGGTCATCCTGTTTTGCGGTCTGGGCATTCTGATGAGCATCCATTCACACCGGATGCTGGTCAAACGATGAGAACGCCTAAAATTCTGGCGCAGTTTGGTCTCTGTTCGCTGCCAACACTGCTTCTGTGCGCCTGCGGCGGATTGCCGACGCAAGTCGAGGAGCGGGGAACGCCGCCGCGCGAAGTGCAGAGGCAAACCCTTCCCGCGCCAAAAGCGCCGCCGCGCAAAATGCTCCCGGCTCCGCGTGGAGGGGGCTATTACAAGGACGACGGCCCGGGAAACGAAATCCCCGACAATCTCGACGACATTCCCGATGCCCAACCGCGCGCGGAACTTTTGCATCGCTTCGCCAATCGCCCTTATTCGGTTCTCGGCAAGGCCTATGTTCCGGACACCAGCCTGAAACCGTTCCGCCAGCAGGGCATCGCCAGCTGGTATGGCAAAAAGTTCCATGGCCAGAAAACCTCCATCGGCGAACCGTATGACATGTTCTCGATGACGGCCGCGCATCCGACGCTGGCCATTCCGTCCTACGTGCGCGTGCGGAATGTGGAAAACGGCAAATCGGTCGTCGTGCGCGTCACCGACCGCGGCCCTTTCCATGCCGAACGCATCATCGATCTCTCCTATGCGGCCGCCCACCGCCTCGGCTACATCAACGCCGGCAGCACACGCGTCGAAATCGAAACTATTCTGCCCGGCGATTTCACCGACGTCAGCCACGCGCAAACGCACCTGGCATCGGGCAACAGTGAACGCGATGAAATCGAACGGCTGATCGGCCCGTCCTCGAGGCCTGCCGCCTCGCCGCCGGAAAACCGGGGCAGCACGCCCGCCGCTTCAGGCAATCTCTTTCTCCAGATCGGCGCCTTCTCCAGTGTAGAAAATGCCGAAAGCCTGCGTTCGCGTCTGACGCGCGAACTCGACTGGCTAGGCGAGAGCATCCAGATCAACGCCCAGGGCACTCTGCACCGCCTGCATCTGGGTCCCTACGCAAGCCGCAGCGAAGCCGACAAGGTAGCGGAAAAAATCCGCCTCCAGCTCGGCTACAAACCGGTGTTCGTCACCCGCTAGGATAGCCGCCAGCGTATCCGGGCTCTTGCGCCACGCCGCCTTGCCCCCGGCGCGCTAATTGAGAATCGGCAGGTACTTGAACCAGAGCGAATCGGCCACAGCCAGCGCCTCGATCTGGCTGGCAAAGGGGCCGATAAACAGTCGCTGAATGGAAACGCCCTGTCTCTCACCAGCGAACAGCTGCGCGGCACTGAAGCTGCGCTTGAGCGCATCGAGGTTCATGCGCGCGAACTCCGGCTTGTCGAAGGACGCGAAATAAACGAAATAGCGCCCCTGTGCATCCTTGACCAGCAGGTTGTCGCGGTTCAGCAGCGGAAACAGGATCCTCGTTCCCGCCGGCAGATTGTCGAAACTTGGCACATCGGGATTCGCCGTGGCCAGCAAGTCACGCACCGCCTCGTTCCAGGCTCCATAATGCCGGGTCGCCAGAACGCTCAACGGCTCCTTGCTCGAAACTTTCTCCTCGCGCGATTTCAACGCAGACGGCAGGCTTCCCGGCATGGGCGGCAAAGATTCTGGCACAACGCCGGTTCTGCCGGCCCCCGGAGCCTCTTTCATCGACCGTTCTCCGGATAATGCCGGGGCGTCCACATCAAGGCTGCGCGGCGACTTCCCCGCGACATCGGCCACCGCAGACGGCGGCAGCGGTGCGTCATTCCGGGGCGTCTGTTTTTCACCGGCCCCAAGACCAACCGATTGCAGACTTTTTTGCGCCGAGAGATACATCGACCCGAAGAACTCGCCATTGCCCAACCAGAAGCCAAGGGCGCCGACCGAAACGGCAAACAGCGCAAGGAGCAGGACGATCCGTGTACCCATGCCACGCAGAACGGTCGCCGGTGCTTGAACAGAGGGTCTGGCGGACGGCGCCGGCGGCGCCTTGTCGGCAAACGGAAGCTCGAACGGCATTTCGCGCTCGGCACGCAACGGCAAATGCGTTTCCTCGCGCGACAGGATCGGCGAGAAGTCAAAGGCAGGGAAAAGCATATCGTCGGCCGTCTCGTCCGTTTTCGGCGCCTCGCTGTGCGGCATGGTACATGCGGAATCCGAGGCCTTCGGCGCTTTCTCGACCGGCACATGGGGCATTACCGACACGCGCTCCGGCCACAGCGCGGCAATCGCATCCTGGGTAATTTGCAAGGTGACCTGCACACTGTTGCGGCCAAAGGCAAACAACAGGCATTTATCGCACAGATTGTTGATCACCCGCGGCGTGCCGAGCGACTCGCGGTAAATCAGGTCAACGCATTCGGGCGGAAAAAGATGCGGCGAACCGCCGGCGACCCGCAAGCGGTGCTGAATGTAGCGCCCTGTTTCTTCCGCATTCAGGCGTTGCAGACAGGAACGCAGGGTAATGCGCTGGTGCAGCTGGCGCAACGAATACTCGCCGAGCAGGGTTCCCAGCTCGTTTTGACCGACAAGGACGATCTGGATCAGTTTTTGCGTCGCGGTTTCCAGATTGGAGAGGACGCACAGGCTTTCCAGCGTACGCGTCGGCAGCTGATGCGCCTCGTCGATGATCAGCACCACACGGCGCCCTTCCGCCGCCAGGTCGGCCAGGCGCTGCTTGAACGCATCCCACAGGGCGAAGTCACCCGGCTTGTCCAGTCCGATGCTGGCAAGAATCGCCGTCTGCACGGTTTCCGGAGTTACCCAGGGATTGGCGATATCAACCAGCACGTGCCGGTCGCCAAGTTCCCGCTTCAACGCCTGGACCAGCAGCGTCTTGCCGGAACCGACATCGCCCGTCACGACCACGAAGCCTTTTCCTTCGAGGACACCATATGCCATGCTGGCCAGGGCTTCCCTGTGGCTGCGGCTCTCGAAGAGGAAAGCGGGATCCGGCGTATTGTGGAACGGCGGACAGGTCAGACCGAAAAACTGTTTATACATGAAGAATTCCGCGGCAATATTTTTTGCCCTTGTGCTGTTTTCGAGCAGGGAAAGAAGGCAGGAGAAAAGCGGCGCTGCAGGATTTTCCTAGTCTGCCACATCCAGTTCCATGATCGGAATCTTCTGGGTAACGCCCTGCATTTTAACCGACAGAATATCGCCAACGTTAACGTGAATGTTGATCGGAATGCGGTTGATTCCGGGATTCAACGCCACCTTATCGCGCCTAACCGTACTGGCCGGAATCAGATTGCGCGCCCGATCATACGATGCGACGGTAATTAACAGATCGACGAGCGTCTCGGCGCTGGTCAGGTGCGGGCTGTCGTCGTTGATGTAGAGCACGATGAAGCCGGGTGGCTCGTAATTCCAGTGCGAGATATACGGTTTCCAGCGGCCGACGTCACGCGTATCGTTATAGTCGGTCGGGCCGGGAACGATTTGGGTAACATCGTCGCCGTCGCGATAGAGATTCCTTCTCTGGTAAAGGCCATAGCGCTG
>CAYTWY010000013.1:14602-30554 GCA_964440925.1 uncultured Propionivibrio sp.
GAGCGCGTCTGCTGCCCTTCGCCGTAAATGGTGATCGGCTGATTGGACAGCGCCTGGACAATAAAATTGGAAACCACCCGCCCGTCGTTCGGATGCATGTGCGGGCCATAGGTATTGAAGATTCTCGCCACTTTGATACGCACACCGTTCTGCCGGTGATAATCGAAGAACAGGGTTTCCGCACAACGCTTTCCTTCGTCGTAGCACGAGCGCTGACCGACCGGATTGACGTGCCCCCAATAGTCCTCGCGCTGCGGATGCTGCTGCGGATCGCCATACACCTCGCTGGTCGAGGCCTGAAAAATCTTCGCCCGGATGCGCTTGGCCAGCCCGAGCATGTTGATCGCGCCATGCACGCTGGTTTTCGTCGTTTGTACCGGATCGTGCTGGTAATGGATTGGCGAAGCCGGACAGGCGAGGTTGTAGATTTCGTCCACCTCGACGTAAAGGGGAAAGGTGACATCGTGCCGCATGAACTCGAACCGCGGGTTGTCCAGCAACGGAATGATGTTCGTCTTGGCCCCGGTAAACAGGTTGTCGGCACAAATCACTTCGTTCCCGCGCGCAAGCAGTTCGCGGCACAGGTGCGCGCCAAGAAAACCCGCCCCGCCGGTGACAAGAATCCGCTTGCCCTGCGCTGTTTTCATGCTCTCTTCCTTTCGCTCGCCTTGCCCGCCATTGCGCTGCATCCGCAGCGCCTGCAGACCATTCGCCAGAAGCGGAGAAGGCCGCCCGCTGGCATGCGTCGTCTTGATGCTGCGCGCCGCGGGAAAAGTGTGCGAAGAGCCGCCGCGGTCGGGCGTTCATTCTACTTTGCCGGACAGCGCATGTGTAGAATGAAATAGCCTTGCCCGCGCCAGCTTCATTTTCCGCCGGCGCTATCTTTTCGGCGAAAAAACATGGCGTAGAATGCGCTCATCAACCTCTCATGCCTTTTTACCGCTGATCGCTGCCCACCTAAACCGCCGACGGGAAATGCCCATGACCGCTATCCTCTCCTTACGTCCCGACGCTACCCCGCGCACGGTTTCCCGGCCGCGCCGGTGGTGCATCCTGTCCGTGCTGGGGTGTTCCCTTCTGGCCGGATGCTACATTCCGGTGGAAGGTATCCGCGCCCCCAACCCCGGGCCGACGGCAACCCCACCCTGGCCTTACGATGCCGGCGTCCTACCCCCTGGGCGCACCGCCGAAGTTCCACCGTCAGGCACGGCAGACACCACCAATTCGCCGCGCCCGGCCAGCCGGACAACCGCTTACGGGGAAAGCCACGCCCCGACGACGCCACCACCACCGAGCCAAAGCACCCCGCCGCAATACGCCGACTGGCTCGTCGACGGCGCCGAAGGACGCGGGTTCGCCTACTATCTGGCGCAAGGATACCGGCGCTACGCCAAGCATGAGGACAACGCGCACGATTTCGAGGACGCCGCCAAATTCCTCTTCCGCGCCGGCGCAGTCGACCGCGGCGAACGGGTCGAACCCGAATTGCTCTCCGTGCGCACCCTGCCTGGCTATGCGGTAGACGATCTGCTCTACGCCCGACAACGCCTGATGTCCGTTCTCCATCGCGGCGCCGCCTTCCGCTTGCCCAAACTGACGGCCAGCGCCCAGGTCAATTTTGACTGCTGGATGGAGCAGCAGGAAGAAAACTTCCAGCCGCACGACATCGCCCGGTGCCGCGGCGGTTTCGAAGCCGACATCGTGCGCCTGGAAAGCGCGCTCATCGAACGGCCGCAGCCGCAGGTACCAGCCATTGCCTGCCCGCCGCCGGCACCGATCCAGGCGGGATGCGACAGCCCGCCGCCGCTCTATGTCCTGTTCGACCTGGACAAGCACATCCTCGATGAAGCCGGGAAAACGGTTCTGCAACAAGCGGTCGGAATCGCCAAACGTTCCGCCGCCCTTTCGCTGATCGTCGCCGCGCACACCGACCGCGCCGGTAGCGATGCCTACAACGACGCACTATCCAGACGCCGTCTCGATACCATCCTCGCCGCCCTGGAAGCGAACGGCCTTGACCCGGCACGGCTGGCGCGCGCCAGTTATTTCGGCGAGACAAAACCGCGCATTGCAACGCCGGATGGTGTTCCCAAGGCTGAGAACCGCCGCGTGGAGATTCGCTTCGCCTGCCCGGCGCCCGACAAAGCGCCACCCGTGGGCACTCTGCCCTGTCCGCGGATAGATCCATGACGCCGATTGAGGCATCCTTCGCGCCACCGCCGGCAAAACGTGGACGACCTGTCCTGAGAGGTTTTTCATGATCCGTAAAGTGCTTTATTTCCACTACCAGCGCTCGGAACGCGATGGCTCCTTCGTGCACACGCAGGAATTCGAAGCCGCCTTCCGCAAACTGTGCGCCGGGAAAGGCATCGTCTTCAAGGTATTCTCACCGCCCATGAGCGATCATATCGGCGACGATCAGGGCGGTTTGCTGGCACGACTGAAAAATCGTCTGGCGCGCTTCTATCTGCGCGACGTCAAGACCCTTCTCCTGCAACTCGGCAATTTCTACCGCGAACTGGCCATCCTGCGCGACGAACGGCCGGACGTGGTGCTCACGCGCTACAACCATGCCAACGCCACGCTGGCGATTCTCTGGGCCTGTCGGCGCCTGCACATTCCGGTCGTCGTCGAACTCAATTCGCCCAATCGCGACTCGGATCGCGGCCTGTACCGCCGCTTGCCGTTCTTCCTGCGCCTGTTCAGCGCCCAGCATGCCCTGTCGCTGGCCGATGGACTTTTTGCCGTCAGCGAAGAAATCAGCGCGCCCCTGCGCCAGCAGGCCGGCGACGGCACGCCGGTGGCGACCATACCCAACGGCGTCGATATCGAACGTTTCGACCCCTGCCTGTCGCCGTCGATCATCCGCAAACGTTTCGGCATCCCGGAAGAACGCGTTGTTTTCGGTTTCGTCGGCAGCTTCGCGCCCTGGCATGGTGTCGATCTGCTGATCGACGCCTTTTCCGTCTTGCTGGCCGAGGGTCTGCCGGTGCACCTGCTGCTCGTCGGACAAACCAACCCCTTGTGGAAAAAACAGATCGCCCGACTGAAGAATCCCGGACTGTCGGCGCATGTCACCCTGGCCGGTTTTGTTCCCCCGGGCGATATTCCGCCCTATCTGGCGGCAATGGATGTCACCACGCTACCCAACCAGGCCAGCTACTGTTCGCCGCTCAAGCTGTTCGAGTACATGGCCATGGCGCGCCCGACCGTCTCGGTCGACACGCCGCCGATCGCCGCAACGCTGCTCGACGGCCAGGAAGGGTTGCTGTTCCCGCCCGGCGATGTCCACGCACTGATCGGGCACATGCGCCAACTGGCTGGTGATCCGCAACGCCGACAGACACTCGGCAAAGCCGCCAGGGCGCGCATGGAGAGGGAATTCACCTGGCATCACAATGCCGAACGCGTGTTTTCGCTGCTCGAGGAAGCCTGCGCGCGCGAAAGGGATTAACCGACGTTATGCGCCATCAGCCGGAAACGCTGAAAATCGATTCCGGCGCCAATCCCGTAACGATGAATGGCCAGCCGATTGGTCGTTGGCCGATTGATACCCGGAATCATGGTCAGCCCGGCGCGAACACCCAGATCGGCAAGAAGACGCTGGCTCGTGCAATCGAAATCGTTGGCGCCCCCGTTGGGATAAGCAAAACTCAGGCACTTCTTCCCGCTCAAAGCCTCGACCCGGGTCAGTGAACCGGCAATCTGCGCCTGCTGTTCGGCCTCCGGCAAACGCGCCAGGATGGCATGACGGCAGCTATGCGCGCCGAATTCGATCAGTCCGCTGCCGGCCATACACGCGATTTCCTCCGGCCCGAGCATGCAAAAAGGCGAATCCTCGCGCAGGGGCGGATTGCACGCCACGCCAAGCGCCGCCTCGATAGCGCACAGTTCGTTTTCCAGCTGCGCGGCGGGAAATTCCTTCAGCGCCGCCTGCAAGCTTGCCGACACGGCGCTGCGTTCTTGCGCCTGGCCCAAGCGATAGCGGATACCTCGCCATTCGAGCTGCGCGCACGCAGTGTGATGCAGGGCATGAAGCAGGCGTGTGAACCACAGCGTATGCCGGGAACCGATCAGATCGGTTGTCAAATAAATGCTTGCCGCAAGCCCGTATTGGCGCAAGACCGGAAAGGCGACATCGAAGTTGTTCCGGAAGCCGTCGTCGAAACTGATGGCAACACTCGGCCCGGGCAGCGCGTCGCGCTGCAGAAGATCGAGCGCCTCGAGCAGCGGCAGAACATGGAAATGCTGCTTCAGATAGGCCATCTGCTGCCGGAAGGTAGCGGCGTCAAGAAAGCTCCAGTCGTAAAAAGACAGCGGACGTTCGATCACCGCATGGTAGGTCAGCACACTCAGCGTGCGCGGCGCGCGTAGCGCCTGAATCCACTCCGGCAGAGGGCCGGTCGCCAGGCAATTCCTGGCCGCGCGCCGCAACATGCAACCCAATCCGTTCATCTGTGCCTACCCCCTCCGGTTGGCCATTGGCAGCACTCCCCCTCCTGGCGCATGATTCTCATTCCTCCGCAAAGCGCCGTTCGATCCACAGGCGCAACCACGGCGGAAAATTGTGCGCCAGATGGCGGAGAACCCATGCCGGCATCGGGCCAAGCAGACTCTGCGGCAGGAACAGCACGCCGAGCACGGCAACCAGTGCCGAAACGGCGATCACGAGAAAAAGCGTCGTCAGTGCCGAACAGCCTGCCTCCCTGCCAAGCCACAGCAAAGGCAGTTCGCACACCGCCACAAGGCCGGCGAGAAAAACACCCGGCCGCTGCGCGCGGAAAAAATCCGCCCAGGAAATCCCGGTAATCCGTTGCACGAATTGCGCCATGCTCAGGTACAGCCAGAACGAAGCAAACACCACCACCCAGGCGACTGCCTCGATCCCCTGCCCGACGAGAAGCCAGCACCCCGCGACCAGCAACGCCAGATAGACGCTCTGGCGCGCGATTTCGCCGCGCATGTTGTCCGTCGCCTGAGCCACCGCACCGGCCAGATGAAAAATCGTCTTGAAAGCACCGGCCAGGGCCAGAATCCGGAACGCGGCGGCGGCCGGGCGCCACTTCTCGCCCAGAAGCCCGACGATGATCAGTTCTCCGGAGACGATGAAACCGGCGAGAAGGGGGAATGTCAGCAGCGCCGTGGCATGGATCGTTTTCAGATAGCCCCGCCCCAGTTTTTCGCGATCATGCTGCACTTCGGCATAGGAAGGGAAAAGGGCTCCGGACAGACTGCTGGCAATCTTGCTCACCGGCATGCTGGCCAGACTATAGGCGCGCGCATACAACCCCAGCCGGGTGGCTTCGAGGTAGCGCCCGATCACCAGATAATCGACATTGCTCGCAAAGTAGTTGATCACCTCGTTCAGGCTTACCGCTCCGCCGAAGCCGAGCAAATCCCTGGCTTCGCGCCGGGAAAGGCTCAGCGGGAAACGCAGCGGCTCGATCCAGGCCAGAGCCACCCCCTGGATGACCAGGGTAACGACCGTGCCGACAACCAGACTCCAGACACCATAGCCCAGCAGCGCCATGCCGATCGACACGCCGGTCGATCCAACGAGGTAGGCCACAAGGTCGATGGCCAACAGGATGCGAAACTCCATGCGCCGGATCAGCAACCCGCGGCTGGTCGCCGTCGCCGCCGTCAGCGCAAGGCCGCAGGCCAGAACGGGGATGATCGCGGCCACACGGGGTTCGCCGAAAAACGCGCTGATCGGCTGCGCCAGCGCCCAGAACAACAGGGCAAGCAGGGTCCCGCTCAGCAGCGACAGGGTGGTTGCCACACGCAGGTGGGTCTCCGTCAGGTCGCGCCGCTGGATGACGGCGGGCTCCATTCCGGCCGCGGCAATCAGGTCGGCGACGCCGATAAACACCATGGCCAGCGCCAGCAGCCCGAAATCTTCCGGCTGCAGCAGGCGCGCCAGAACGATGCCCGTCGCCAGACTGATCGCCGTTTGCCCGAAAACGCGCAGCGAATTCCAGAGAACTCCGCGCAGGGTGCGGTGTTTATGCGAGTGATGGTCAGGCACGGACGCAAGGCGGGGAGATTTCCCCTTCGGCAAAAAGGCGTTGTCGAGCGATCAGGTTCCGTGCCGCAGCGAGCGTACCAATCAGCACGTACAAGGTGGTATCGCCATAAATCGTACTGTGATTGACCTGATTGTGGATGAACCAGCTGAGCAGCGAACACAGCATGCCAAGGCCGATCACCGACGCGATGCCTTCGCCGTGCACGGCGACACGATAGCTTCCCTTCAGGATCAACAAGACGAAAATGCATAGCTGGAGCATCGCCGGAAGCCCCGTCTCCGCGGCAACCAGCAGGAAGGTGTTATGCACGGGCTCGTTGTAGTTACTGGCCACGAGATAATGCGTACGGTCGTAAGGCTCCATTTCGCGTGTGTAATGGTTCAGTCCGACGCCCTGAAGGGGATGAGTCTGGATCATTTCCATGGCCACTTCCATCAGCGGGATGCGAACCTCGGCCGCCTCGCGGTCGCCTTTCGTCACCCGGTCGTGGAAAGTCTTCGAACCGAAAAACAGGAGTGTGAACAGCACAAGCACCGAGAGTGCCATGAGCAACATCCCCTTGAACGGATTTTTGCCCTGCTTGCGCAGCCAGAAGAAAACGCCGCCGGCAAAACCGACCCCCATGCCGATCCAGCCGCCGCGCGAGCCGCTGCTGATCAGCGCCGCCATGCCGAGCCCGATGGCGGCAACCAGTATCAGCCTGCGCACCAGTTTCTGCTCCAGGGTCAGCATGAAGGCCACCAGAGGCAGACAGAGATTGATGTACATCGCCATGTCGTTCGGATGTGAAAGGGTTCCGGCATTGCGGAAAACCGTTCCGCCGCCACCTTCGATCTTGCTTTTGATGCCGACCGAGCGCGCCATATTCTCCTCGGTGAAAATAACGCCGAGAAAACGCTGCTCCATGACCACCAGGCCTTCGAGGATAAGCACGGCCGCGAAAGCATAGCCAATCACCCGCAGGTCGTGCTCGTCGCGCAAATAGTTGGCCAGGAAGAACATGATGAAATACATCTTGGCCTGGAGGAACAGCATGCTGAGTCCAAAAAACGGTTCACGCGCGACGAACAGCGTGGAACACAGATTGAACACCAACAACAAGGCGGCCACCACTGCCCAGTCGGTAGGGAAATGCAGCCGGCGCGCCTGTGGATCGAGGTACAGCCGGTACAGCCAGACGACGACGAGCGGAGCGAAAAACACCTCGGTGATGCTTACCGGAAACCCGTTGGCCAGCACCGGATACTGCACATTCTCGCGAAACAGAAAGGAAATGCTGTAAAAAGTCGGCAGGCCAAGGACGCCGAGAAACAACAGGCCGCCACGCAGGTGGCGGGTAAAGATGCCGACCAGCATCAGAATGCCGGTCAGCGCCGTCCCGGCGACGATGAACACCCCCCACTTCATCGGCAATGCGGCCAGCACTTTGACCAGCCCTGCGCCAACCAGCAAACCGACCAGCAAAGGCAAAACCCGCTTGCCCAGGATCATGGCGCGCGCCGCCAGACCAGCTAACGGCCGAAGAAGGCCATTCCCGCCCTCGTCTTCCTGCTCCTTGCGCGCCGCCACCCTCTCGCCCATTTTTTTACCGGAAAGTTGCCATATCAGAGGTGCTGCAGCAACCACTGCGGAATCGGATAACGGCGGAAATTCATGATCGCCCCGAGAACCTTGATCCCCACCTGCTCCAGGTCAGCGACCAGACCATTGAGCGCCGGATAGCGGGTAGCGCCGCTTTTCAGCAGAAGAATCACCCCATCGCACGATTGCGACAGGCTGTAGCTCTCGGGCGTCGAAAAGAACGGCGGCGTATCGACGATGACCCAATCGCAATGCCGCCGCGACAGTTCGATGAACGCGCAGAACCAGCGCGAACAATTCAACGCGCCGTTCTCTTCCCCCGGACGGATCGTCAAGCGGGTCAGGGCCAGGCCGCTGTCCACGAAAAGCGCATCGGAAACCGCCTGCCCGATCTTCAGATTGATATCGCTACCCTGCCGCCCGCGACGTTTCTTCTCCATGCTGAAATCGACATGCAACACGCGCAGATCGGGCTTCTCGGCCGCCAGATAATGGGCGACCAGGTAACTGACCGTGCTCACGCCGCTCTCGCGCTGCAGACCGGAAAAAGCCACGACCCGCGCCCCCGTCGCCGCGTCGGTGGCCTGCCCGAGCAAGAACGCCGCTTTCTGCAACTCCAGGATCCAGCGCGAAGGCATCCGTGGCAAAGGGGGTACCGGCTTCAGCGCTCCCCTGGGCGGTGGCGCGGAAATACGTGCCTCCCCCACCATCGCCTCGCCGCCGCATGCGCTTTCCTCCGCCATCGGGCCTGCAGACGCCGCGCCCGGCTCTTCACGCCGATAGAGGATATCGAACCAGTCGCTCATGATCTCTTCCTGTACAACAACGAAGTCAACCAGGGTTTCCCGAAAACGGGCTTCTCGACCGGAGAAATTTCATCGAAGGCGCCGAGCAGACGCAAATCGGTATGCAGGCTCAAATCGGTCGGCGTCCATAGCCGCTGCTCCATGGCATAAGCCACGGCACTGCAGGCCAGCGCCAGAACCAGCGCCAGCGGGAGGGCCAGCATCATGATCATTCCCGGACGCGGGAAATTCGGACCCGAGGGAACCACCGGGGAATTGGCCATGGTAACGTTGGCAAAGCGCGCCTTGTCCTTCTCGTCGTTGATGCGCGCTTCCTCGCGTTTGGCACTGTACAGCGCGTAGTTGTCCTTGACCAGCTTGTGCTCCAGCGCCAGCCGGTCGAGTTCGAGCAGATCGGCGGCGAGATTGACACTCTTGCGCCGAACCTCGTCGATACGCTGCTGCAGCTCCTGCGCCGAACGGCGATTCGAAGCCATCTGCCCTTTCAGGTCGAGAATGATCTGCTCCATGTTGTTGCGGATCTGCGTCTGCATGTTGCTCACCTGATTGACCGCATCCTGCACCGGCTTCGACGAGGGCATGTAGTCGTTCTGCGCCCGTTGCCGGTTGATCGACAGTTGCGCCAGGCTGCGCTCCATTTCCACCAGCGCCGGATAGGTCGCCACCACATCGCTCGGCAGGCCGGGTAGCCGCCCGTCGTGCTTGAAACGATCAAGGGTCAGCTGAAAACTCCCGACCTTCGCCCGCAACGACTCATACTGGATATCGAGTTGAGATTTCGAACCTTCCATGTCGCGAATCAGCAACAGGCTGCTGTCCTTCTGCACCGCCGGGTCGATGACTTCCATGTCGCGTCCGGTCGCCGCCAGTTGCTTGGTCAGCTGGTCGTAGCGCACACGGAAGAATTCGGTCTGCTCATCGAAAAATTTGAGCCGCCCCTCGGTCGCCTGATTGACCCGGATATAAAAGCGGATATAGGCATCGATCAACGTTTCCAGCTGTTCGGCCACCGCTTGCGGATTGCCGCCGCGCAGCGACACGCGGATCACGTTGGACATGGTCTGCGGCTCCGCCCTGATACGGCTTTTCAACGCGCTGGCCACATCGAGAATTTTCTTTTCGTCGTCGGCCGATGCCAGATTGTGCCTGACGATCACTTCCTTCAGCACATCCGGCGCGGTAAGCAGGAAAATCACCGTATTGAGCGTCTGTTCGGTCACCTGATTGCTGTAATCCTGGCGCGACTCCTGCTGGTCGAAGACCAGCGGTTTGGAATTCGACGGTTTGACGATCAGCTGGACGTTCGCCTCGTAAATCGGCGGCGTCAGGAAACTCAGTCCCAGCGCACCGACCAGCACGCCGAGGAAAATCATCACGAAAACGTGTTTCTTGACGAAAAAAACGGACACGATATCGCGCGTCGTCTGGCGATACTCCTGTTGCCGGCCGGACATCGTCTGCGGTTTTCCGTTCGGGTTCATTGTGTGCTCACCGGTTATCTCTTGTCCAGCAGGCGCGCGGCCGGTCCGTTGGTCAGTTCTTCGTTGATGCCGTAGCTCGCCGACAGACTGAAGGGAATGAGGCGCCAGATAAAATCGGCGACCAGTGCCGCTTCGCTCAAACGCGTATTCGGCACGAAAACCACGTCCGCCTGCCGCACCAGGGTATCCCTGCCGATGTTGCCGGTCGACATCACTTCGGCCAGGTTGATCAGACGTCCGACAGCATGGTTCTCCTCGTCGCGGGTAATGAGCAGCGTGCTCGACGACTCGGCATTGGCCGAGAACCCGCCCGCCGAAGCAACGGCCTGAAGCACGGTGGTCGGCCCCTTCATTTCATAGAATCCCGGCGTCTTCACCGCGCCGAACACATAAACCACGTTGCCACGCGTGCTGATCAGGGTTGCCGAGGTCCGCATGCCGGGGATGATCTTCTGATACGCCGCATCGATTTGCCGTTCGCTCTCCTCGATCGTCTTGCCGGCAACCAGCACCGGCGCAATCAGCGGCATCGACGCCTTGCCGTCCGGAGACACCAGAACCAGGCGGCTCTGCCCGCGCGAAGCGGTCTTGATCGCATCCTTGAGATCGCGCATGCGCTGTCCGTAGCGGATCAGGGTCACCGTGCAGCGGGACTCACGCAGCAAATCGGAGAAGGATTCATTGATGCGCTGCGCGAGTTCTTCCGGCGACAGCCCGGCGGCCTTGATATCGCCCTTGTACGGCACCGTGATCTTGCCGTCAGGACGCACATCGAGTGTGCGATCCAGCTGCGGATAATGGAAAAACTCGACCCGCATCTGGTCCCCCACGGCCAGCCGGTACTGATCCTGCAGGTCGACATTCACATGGTAAATGATCTCGATCTCGTCGCCCGGAGAGATCAGGTAATCGCGCCCGAGATAGAGTACCTCGTCCTGGTACACCTTTTTCCCGCCCGGAATCTCGGCCGGCGAATGCGGCGTATAGGCACGGCAGCCGCCAAGGAGCAGGGCGGCAAACAGCATCAGCGTTTTAAGCCACAAACCAGATTTCATCGCGCCCCTAACCCAGGACATGCAATTTGCAATTTGCAATTGGTTCCCTATCGTACGCCGATCGGCCACACATGCACATAAAATCAACACCCTACCCCAGCGAACACGCTAACAGATTGAAACACCGCCCGATCTTTTCGCGCGCTTTTGCGACCAGGCCGGCGGCCGGAATTCACGGCGCGGGGTGCCGCCGCGTCCTCGGCTTGAGCCCGAACAGGAACCACCCGAACAGGCGCATGAAAAACAGGGGGTTGCCGATTACATAACGCCGCCAAGTATACCTTGGCTGCATCGCCAGCCGATATACCCATTCCAGTCCATTTTCGGTCATCCAGCGCGGCCCGCGCCGGATATATCCGGTCACCACCCGTGCCGCACCGCCGACCGACAGACAGACCGGAGGTTTAAGCCGAACACGGTTGTCCCACACCCATTTTTCCTGGATCGGCATGCTCATCCCGACCAGCAGAACCTGTGCGCCACTGGCGTTGATCCGTTCGACCACCGCCTCGCTCTCGGCGCCCTGCTTGGCGAAAAAGCCGTGCTGGCGGCCGGCAAAGAGCACGTCCGGATACCGCTGCCGCATGATTTTCTCGAATGCCGCCCCCACTTCATCGGTATCGCCAAGGAGAAAAACCGGCCAGCCGCGCCGGCGGCACAGATCAAAGACGTCGTCGATCCATTCGACCACCGTCAGCCGTTCGCCAAGACGCATGCCGAGCAGCCGCGCACCGAGCAGCACCCCCGCCCCATCGACATAGACGAGGTCGGAGGCATTGAGAATGTCGCGGAACGAAGGATCTTCCCAGGCCAGGTTCATGGCATGCACATTGACGTTGTTGATGATTCCGCCCGCCCCGCTGTCCACCGCCCGCACGATCTGCGCCAGAAAGCCCTGGCGATCGACGCGATGAATCCTGACCCCCGCCAGGACACACTCCGGAAAACCACTCACTCCGACGCCCTTTCGCGACAATGCCTATCCAAGAAAACGTTTGTAGACCGGATTGTTGCTCTCATCCCAGTGCGCGTAACCGAGGTTCTTCAGGAAGGCCCTGAATTCGCCCTTCTGTCCCGGCGGCACCTGCATGCCGACCAGCACCCGCCCGTAATCCGCGCCGTGATTGCGGTAATGGAACAGGGTAATGTTCCATTCGGCACTCATCTGGCTCAGAAAGTTCATCAACGCGCCCGGACATTCGGGGAACTCGAAGCGATAGAGGATCTCGTTTTCGACCTGCGGTGCGTGCCCGCCGACCATGTGGCGGACATGCAGCTTGGCCATCTCGTCGTCGGTCAGATCGAGCGTAGCGTAGCCGTGCTTGCGCAACTGCTCGACCAGCTTCAGCGATTCGGCACGCGAAGCCACCTGCACGCCGACGAAAACCTGTGCCTCGGCCGGATTGTTGAAGCGGTAATTGAACTCGGTAATGCAGCGCACCCCGATCAGCGACAGGAAGCGCCGGTAAGCCCCCGGACGCTCGGGCAGGGTGACGGCCAGCACCGCTTCGCGCTGCTCGCCGACCTCGGCGCGCTCGGCGACGAAGCGCAGACGGTCGAAATTCATGTTGGCGCCCGAGGCCACCGCCACGAAGGTCTTGTTTTTTGCCTTATGCTCCGCCGCATAGGCCTTCATCCCGGCCACGGCCAGCGCCCCCGCCGGCTCCAGCACCGCACGCGTATCCTCGAAAACATCCTTGATCGCCGCGCAAATGGCATCGGTATCGACACGCACCATGGCATCGACGTATTGCTGGCACAGACGAAACGTCTCCTCACCGACATACTTCACCGCCGCACCATCGGCAAACAGACCGACCTGCTTCAGGCGGATGCGTTTTCCCGCCGCCAGCGACTGCGTCATCGCGTCCGCATCGCTCGCCTCGACACCGATGATTTTCGTTTCCGGACGCAGGCGCTTGATATACGCCGCCACGCCGGAAATCAGCCCGCCGCCGCCGACGCAACAGAACACCGCATCGATCGGCTGGCCATGCTGGCGCAGGATTTCCATGCCGATCGTTCCCTGCCCGGCGATCACCTCGGGATCGTCGAACGGATGGACAAAACTCAGTTTCTCGCTTTTTTCCAGCTCCAGCGCGTGGGCATAGGCCTCGTCGAACGAATCGCCGGCCAGCACCACTTCACCGCCAAGCCGGCGCACCGCCTCAACCTTGATCGCCGGCGTCGTCGTCGGCATGACGATCACCGCGCGGCAGCCGCGTTTGGCGGCGGAGAGCGCCACCCCCTGCGCATGATTGCCGGCCGAGGCACAGATCACCCCGCGTTTCAGGCGTTCCGGCGAAAGCTGGGCAATCTTGTTGTACGCCCCGCGCAGCTTGAAGGAAAACACCGGCTGCATGTCCTCGCGCTTGAGCAGGACCGTGTTGCCGAGGCGGGCGGAAAGATTGGGCGCCCGGTCGAGCGGCGTTTCCACCGCCACGTCATAGACCTGGGCATTGAGGATTTTTTCAAGGTAATCGGGATGCATGGCAACTCAAATCGGCTGGGAAGCCCTGATTCTAACAGCCCCCGCAAGGGATAGGGCATGACCCCTGCGCGGCCCGACGCCACCAATACCCCGGCATGACCCTGCGCGAAGACCACTCTGGCATCCACCGTCGAAAAATGAAAAGTCGGCACCGCAACAACGCCCTATCCACGGCCATCGCCAAGCCATTGGCTCGCACAACGCCATTTAACAGGGCCTGCATCCGCTACCAGATCGTGGCTGTCGCCGCGTAGCGTTAAGTGGCGTGCACAAATTGGTGCTTTTGAACGTGATGGCGCGGCTATGCTACCGAACTACTTTTACCCCTGTAATTGCATTAAAATCACTGCCTCCTCAGTTCATGCCTACACCGACTTGGTGATAAGCGTCCCGGCTGACCATAACAAGACTGCTCACAATGAAACAGAAGAAAGTTGCAATTCTTGGGTACTCATTCCGGCTTCCGGGTGGATCGAAAGAGGATTTCTGGGCTTCCCTGCTCGCTGGCAAGAATCTTATCGCAGAGGTCAGCCAGGATCGCTGGGCACATGACGCTTTTCTGCACCCTGAGCGCACACACCCCGGAACAAGCTATACATTTTCAGCAGGATCTATTGGCGACGTCGCGAGTTTCGACGCGCAGTTTTTCGGCATTTCACCGCGTGAAGCGGCATTGATGGACCCCCAGCAGAGAAAACTCCTTGAGTGGAGCTGGGAAGCCTTTGAAAACGCAGGAATGAAGCCTTCATCACTACGTGGGAGTTCCTGCGGTGTCTACATCGGAATTGCAAGTACAGACTATTCTTATCGCTTGAGTGACGACCTGGCAGCATGCGACTCGTCGGTTGCCACCGGCAATACGGCTAGTATCGCCGCCAACCGGCTCTCCTACTTCTACGATCTTCATGGACCGAGCATGGCCATCGATACGGCATGCTCATCCTCACTGGTATCCCTCGTCGTTTTACCAACGCAAAACTGTATTCGAAAAATGGGGGGTCGATGAATTTATCGATATTCGGTCTTTTGACGACCAGGATCGCTTCGGCCCCTATGTCGGCGACCTGGCCGTCGCAAGGATGATTCTGTCCGTCATCGAACAGACGAGTCAGCCGGTTTTTGTCTTCACCATCACTATGGAAAACCATGGGCCATTGCATCTGGAAACGATCCGCCCAGAAGAATTGCCCCTGCTTTACGATAAAGCACCGCCTCCCGGTTGTGACGATCTTTCCATTTATTTGCGCCATCTCCGCAATGCGGATGCAATGATTGGTTTTCTCCGCAACAAGCTCGCGGCCTGCCCGCAGGAAACGAGTTTGTGCTGGTATGGGGATCATGTACCCATCATGCCGAGGGTTTATGACGCGCTCGGATTGCCCTCCGGCGATGTCGAGTATGTACTCTGGCACAGTCGACCCACGACAGGAGAACCGTTCAATTGCCGCGTAGAAAACGCGCTTGAGGCGCACGCACTTTCGCCACTCTGGTTTTTTTCCTCAGTACCTGGATAACTCGCGAAGTTGCTTATGGAATTCCTGAACTTCAGCGCAGAAAGCGGATTATGGGGATTTTTCATCTCCAGCTTTCTCGCCGCCACCCTCTTGCCCGGCGGCTCGGAAGCCGTGCTGTTCGCTCTGCTCAAACTGCATCCGGCACAATTATGGCCAGCGCTGCTGCTTGGGACGCTGGGTAATACGCTGGGGGGAATGACTTCCTATGCCTGTGGCCGCTGGTTCCCCCAGAATCAGAAACTTGATTCGCGCCAGCGTGAGCGTCTGCAACGCTGGGGCAGTCCGATCCTGCTCCTCGCCTGGCTGCCACTGGTTGGCGACGCTCTGTGCCTTGCGGCCGGGTGGCTGCGCATCAACGGACTGGCCTGCAGCCTGTTCATGGCGCTCGGCAAGATGGCGCGATACTGGCTTGTCGCCCAGAGTGCGCTGTGGTAAGCCCGTGATTGCTCCGGCGGCAATAGCGCATGACTGGTAAAATGCGGTCTTTGAAAGCCCTCGTCTTGCCATGACCGCCCGCCTGCGCGAAATCCCCTACAACTACACCTCGTTCTCCGACCGCGAAATCGTCATTCGCCTGTTGGGCGAAGAGAACTGGTCGATTCTCGACGCCTTGCGCAGCCAGCGCGTGACCGGGCGTTCGGCGCGCATGCTGTACGAAGTGCTGGGCGACATCTGGGTCGTGCGTCGCAACCCTTATCTGGAAGACGACCTGCTGGCCAACCGGAAACGGCGCCAAGCCATGCTGCAGGCCCTGCGCCAGCGCTTGCAGGAAATCGACCGGCGGCGGCAGGGCAACCTGCAGGTGCTGCGGCTGTTCCAGGCGGCACAGGAAGCCGTCGATGCCTTCGCGCGCCATTTCGCCGACACCGCCGAACTGCGCAAACGCGTCCTCGCTTCGCTGCGCCGCCATACCCGCCGCGACAACATCGCTTTCGACGGCCTGGCGCGCGTCTCCCACGTTACCGACGCCACCGACTGGCGCGTCGAATATCCCT
>CAYTWY010000014.1:0-30126 GCA_964440925.1 uncultured Propionivibrio sp.
GGCGGTCTCAACCTATATCCAGCTTCCGTTACCCACACAAAAGTCGGATGAATCACAATATAAAAATCGACCGTTCATTCGTCCGGGACATGCTGGCAAATTCAGACGACCATGCGCTCGTTGAGAGCATGGTCAGCATGGCCCATTCGCTCGACCGACAGGTGATTGCTGAAGGAGTCGAAACAATCGAACACGGGGTCATCCTCATCCACTGCGGTTGCAATTGCGTTCAGGGCTATGGCATCGCCCGGCCGATGCCTCCCGAAAAGGTGCCGCAATGGCTTGCGGACTGGGTGATGCCGGAGAGATGGGCTGCGGCCAACACTGAAAAAATAATTTTCTTTGGCAAAGGGATAAATTATCCGGCCCGCATTAAGACCCCTGCAACTCCGTGATCTTGCGGAAGTGAAGAGCGATGAGGGTCATGGTAGCGACAAGAAAACCGAGGAGGATCAGGAACGACCAGTTGGCCAGAGAGAGGCCGGCAATTACCAGATCCTTGCTCTCACAGAACCCTGTTGCCATGAAGAATAGAGGGTAGCGTTCTCCGAGCCAGTCAACCACGCGCTCGGTTATTCCTATCTCGTCCATGTGACAGCTTAGCCCTGACTCCGGAAACCATTGGATCCAGCTTTGCTGTGCGGCGACAAACAGCCCCCAGACGCTGAAAGCAGCGGTTGAGATCAGGCTCGCAAGGCGAAAGAAAGGTCGGTGCCAGCTGATAACAGCCAAAAATGTCAGCAGGCCGATAACGAAGTAGGCAAAACGCTGAAAAATGCACAGATGGCAGGCTTCCAGATTGAGGAGGCTGGCAAGCGTTACAGCGACCAGCCCGAGAATTATGGCCATGGAGGCCATGGCGGTGGCGAGTAATCGCCCGTTTTTGCGTAGTTGTGAAATGGAAATTAAATTCATGATTTATCCCGCTGACTCTGAGTTTTGGGGGGCAGAAGATCGCGATGGCCGGGAGACGACGCTTGCCGGGTTATTTTAGCGCGGAGAGGGGCTTTTCGTCGCTCTGGTGCGCGGGATGAAGCGTGCCGAAGCGCGCGCCAGGGCGCGGCCGGCAACGGAAAGTTCGGCGTCAAGGTAATAAATGTGATGTCGTTGCGAGATCAATCGGGCGTCGATCCGTAGCGAATCGTTGCAGGGCACGGGTTCGATGAAACGAATGTCAAGCGATGCCGTGACGGCTTCAACGCCTTGCTGGAAAAGGCAATGCGTCATAGCCGCATCGAGCAGGGTGCTGATCATGCCGCCGTGCATGATCCCCATATATCCCTGGCAGGTGCAGTCCGGTTCAAAGTGTGCGGAGACGCTCTCTTCCGTGCATGCGTGGGACTTTATGCCGAGTGAATTCAAATGTCCGCAAACCATGCAGGAGGCGTGGCTTGGAGGGGTGGCTACGCGTTGGAAGTGCTGCGTCAAAAGAGACTCGGTTTTCCACTCCGCCGTCCCGGGGAAAAATAACTCCGAGCCGGCGGGATGTCGTCTGCGGTTCATTTTTGCAAGGCTTTGCACAACCGGTCGATTTGTCGCTGCAGCCTGTCAATGGCAGACCAGATCCCGGTGGCGTCGGGGCGTGCGAAAGTCCACGCCCTGTTTTCCCCGCCGGCAAAAGAGCAGAACAATCGTTGACCTTGACGCCTGTTTTTCCCTGCCCCGAGCCCTGGTGCGCCGGTTTGTCCCCCTGTGGCGGTGCAGAGGCCCCTTTCACGGCGCAGTAACCCGGCGCCCATTCCAAGTCTCAAACGGCGTTGTGCTCCACATCCCATTCCCCAGTTTGGTTGTTCGTTATTGCGTTGCATGGCAGGACTCCTTGTAAAAAAAGAAGAACGGCGGCGTTGCCAGTAAAGGCGCCCGACCCGTCGGGTAATCAGTCGTAACGTGCGCGCGTTATCTCGTCACATAACAATGGCGGCATGAATGACATCCAGTTGGCTGTTTGCCATGTTCCGAGTTCCGTATGTGTGCGCAGGTAGGTGTTTGGTATCGGGTGTGTTCCCACGATAACCCGTACCGGGTATTTGTTTTCCAGGTAGGCAATAAAATTTGCAATGAAAGGGCAGGGAGGGTATCCGACTACCATGCCTGTTGCGAGATGGATCACCGTGGCGCCGTTTTTGACCATTTCGTCGGCGAGATACTCGACGTTCCCGCCGGGACATCCGTCGCACGTGGCGAATCCGACGAGTTCGAGTTTTGCCGTGGCGGGGTGGAGGCGAAAAGCGCCTTCCTTGTCCCGTAGCGCGCGCAGGCATTTACCTCCGCTGCAACGACGGTAACGGTCGCAGATGACTATACCGATCTTTACCGGGGTGTCGGAAGTCTGGGGTGTGGGTGTCTGCATCGAAAAATAGTGGGGTCTATGTGCTTGCGACCAGCGTTCCCATGGGTGCTCCGCAGGAGGCGGCAACCAGTGGACATTTGACCGTAAATAGAAAAAACACCGGCCGATGACCGCCCGAGAGTGTTTCGTAGTTACCCTGTCCTTTGGCAATGATCATGTCGGCTTGGGCAAATGCCATGCGAAAGTGCTCCGAGCAGTTGTCCAGAAGCGTTCCCGGAGCGTCCGAACCGTTATCAAAGACTGGTACGATTTCCGGCAAGTGTGCTGCAATTGCGTCGGCGCGCGTGGCGTCGTTAATGATTGGGGCCCCGCGTACGCAGAGTGAGACTTTTCCGGGGGGCAGCATTTCGATCAACAGGCGGTCGAAAAAAATCTCGCCAGCGTTGTCGGCCAGATAAAGAATGTTGCGGGCATTGGTGGCGGTTTCGAACAGGGCCTCGATATCACCGTGCAGTGGACGTGACCAGACCGATTCGATGATTTCGGGCAGGGCGTCGATTTCTATCCTGGACTTTGCCCCTGCATCGAGCAGGTTGCCGGCGATGGCGATGCGAACTGCAGCTTCCCTTGGATCGGCCTGGCGAGCAATGGCGTCGCGAATCGAGGGAAGAAGATGGGCGGCCATGGCGTTCATCCGGTGTTTGATGCCGGCATACGGATCTGCGCAGCCGCTTTCTCTCCGGATGACCCGATGGATATGTTGTGCGACCTCGGGCGGAGAGCGGCTCCAGTCCGCTTCGCTGATTTCGCGCAAGAGAATGCGGAGCATGGACTGACGCTGTTCCTCGTTCTCGACGCATTGTACGAGGGCTTCTTCTGCCTGGCGGACAAAGCATGGAATGCATTCGAGAGCGGTTTTCATGCGGAAAGTCTCCCGGGGTGCAAGGCGGAAGCGCGCGGTTTAGTGGTCGCAGGCATTTTGTCCAGACTGAAGTGTCCCCTCCAGATATGCAACGACCAGACTTTCCGGGTCTTCTGCTGGCGCACCGACGGTTACGCGGATTCCCTTTTCGGTGAAAAGCTGCTGCGCCCGCTGCCCCATGCCTCCGGCAATGATGACATTGACGCCGCGTTCGGCTAGCCAGGGGGGCAAGAGTCCGGGTTGATGTGGGGGCGCGGCGACGTCCTCACGGTTTTCGATCTTCCGGGTGTCCGGGTTGGCATCAATAAGCGCAAAAGCGGCACAATGACCGAAATGGATGGCTAGTTTTCCTTCCGCCAGAGGGATGGCAAATCGCATAAATGATCTCCTTGGGTTGATGTTTCTTGAGTATCTGCTTATTACAGACTGAGGGCGGCCCAGACGGCGCGGATGTCCGTGGCGCTTACGCCGTCCGTTTCGACGACGGCTTTTTTCTGCATCTGGGCGTGTGTGACTGATGGGTCATAACGTACCCGTCCTGCGAGGGGCGTGCCGGTTTGACACATTTGGGTCTCGATACGTTGCGTAATCTCCGGATTGATGTCCCACTTGTTGATACAGACCGATGCCGGGATGCCGAAATGGCGGGTCAATGCCAGCACGCGTTCGAGATCGTGCATGCCGGAGAGCGTCGGTTCGGTAACCAGCAGGGCTTGCGTGGCGCCGCTGAGAGAGGCAATGACGGGGCAACCAATACCGGGAGGGCCATCAATAAGGATCAAATCGCGATTTTCTTTTTCGGCGAGTTGGCGTGCCTGTTGTCGTACGGAGTGAACCAGTTTGCCAGAATTTTCGGCGGCAACCCCGAGGCGTGCGTGAACCATTGGGCCGCATGTTGTTTCGGAGATCATCCATTCACCACATTGACGATCTGGAAAATCGATGACATCCATCGGGCAGATTTCCAGACAGACGCCGCAACCTTCGCAGGCCGTCTGTTCAATCCAGTACGTACTATGTCCACGTTCCGGTGCCGGTTCCCTGATGGCGTCAAAACGGCATTCGGGCAGGCAGAAACCGCAATTGCAACAGACTTCCTCTATGATGTGCGCGTAATGACCGCTGATGAAATCGTGCCTTTCGCGAAGCGCGGGAGAAAGTACAAGATGAAGATCGGCGGCATCGACGTCGCAGTCGGCGATTACCGGCCGATGTGCCAGATGCGCAAAGGATGCCGTCAGGCTGGTTTTTCCTGTTCCGCCCTTGCCGCTGAGAATGACCAGTTCTTTCATGAGGTGGCCTGCCCGACTATGCCCTGTGTTTTACAGTGCGCTACGATGCTCTGCCAGAGGCGTTCGAAATGCGGGCGATACTCGGGAAGGGCGTCGATGATGATTTGCCCGCGCGAATAAGCTTCTGCGATTCTCCGGTCGTCGGGAATTTCGAGCAGAAGCGAAATGTTCTCTTGGGCGCAATAATGGTGTACGCGGCTGTCGCCGATGCCGCTCCGGTTTATGACAACACCGAACGGAAGCCCCAGTGCGCGTACCGTGTCCACAGCCAGTTGCAGGTCATGCAATCCGAATGCCGTCGGCTCGGTAACCAGGACGACGAAGTCGGCGCCGCGCAGAGTAGCGACAGCCTGACAGGCGGTTCCGGGCGGAGCGTCGAGCAGGGTGACCGTTGCCTGATCGATTCGTTCCTTGAGGGCGTGCACCAACATCGCGGCACGTGCGATGCCGATATCAAGACGCCCTGTTTTCAGCGTGATGGATCCGCTGTGTGAGGTTCTTATTTCTCCGATGCGGAAGTCCCGTTCGCGGATTGCGTCGCGAGGGCAAATCAGCGCACAGCCACCGCATCCATGGCATAAATCGGGAAAAAGCATGGGCGTCTTGCCCACCGATGCCAGGGCGTTGAACTGGCAGAATGCGACACAGCGGTCGCAGGCGTCGCATTTTTCGGCATCGAATTCCGGGATGCGCATTGCGACGGTTTCGTCACTGATCGTTGCGCCGGGCAGGAAAAGCTGTGCATTGGGAGCCTCGACATCGCAATCGAGCAGTTGAACCGGTATGTCGATTGCGCGCGCCAGATTGACAGTGACGCTGGTTTTTCCCGTGCCCCCTTTGCCGGATGCGATGGCAATGATCATGCCCAGTGGCTTTCGACGTTGGCCGACGTTGCCTCGCGCAGTTGCCCGGTGCGGTAGCGCGCCAGAGCCTCGGTTATGTTCGCAGCGTCGGTATTGAACACTTTGATTCCGGCGGCGGCAAGGACACGAAAAGCCTTGGGGCCGCAATGGCCGGTGATCAGCGCACCAACCCCGGCTTTGACGATTGTTTGCGCCGCCTGAATTCCTGCGCCTTGCGGGGCATTCATGTTTTGAGTGTTGCCGATGACGCTGTATGTGCCCGATTCTTCATCGTAAATCAGGAAAGCGGGTGTGCGTCCGAAACTCGGATCAAGCGGGGCGTCTGGCGTGTTGCCGGTGGTAGTAAACGCAAGTTTCATTGGCCTTGAATCTTTCGCAGAGGTGTGACAAAGATAAATACTGGCATAAGCCAATAATAAATGCAATAGAGTCGCATTCATAAGACGCTGATTACCCCGATACGGGGTGTTTCGTGCGTAACTTTTTGCCTGCGGCAGCATGGTCTAGAATTGCCGCTGTGTGTTTTTTTCAGGAGACCTTCTCATGTCGGCCTTGTTTTCCCCTTTTGCATTGAAGGATGTTGCGCTGCGCAATCGCATCGCCATCCCGCCCATGTGCCAGTACAGCGCGACGGACGGGATGTGCAACGACTGGCACACGGTGCATTACGGCGCTCTGGGCCGGGGCGGAGCCGGGCTGGTCATCGTCGAGGCGACGGCGGTGGCGCCGGAGGGGCGGATCACGCCCGGCTGTCTGGGACTGTGGAGTGATGCGCAGAGCGCGGGGCTGGCGCGTCTGGCGGCGCTGATCAAGGCCGGCGGCGCGGTGCCGGGCATCCAGATCGGCCATGCCGGGCGCAAGGCCTCGGCCAATCGCCCGTGGGAGGGCGACGACCATATGTCGGCCGACGACCCCCGCGCATGGACGACGCTGGCGCCGTCGGCGCTGGCGTTCGGCGCCAATTTGCCGCGCGTGCCGCAGGCGATGAGCCTTGATGATATCGCGCGCGTCCGGCAGGCATTCGTCGATGCGGCGCGGCGGGTGTATGCGGCCGGTTTCGAGTGGCTTGAGCTGCATTTCGCACACGGCTATCTCGGGCAAAGTTTCTTTTCGCCGCATTCCAACCACAGAAGCGATGCCTACGGCGGCAGTTTCGAGGGGCGCAGCCGTTTCCTGCGCGAGACGCTGGCTGCCGTGCGCGCCGTCTGGCCGGAAAATCTGCCGCTGACAGCGCGTCTGGGGGTGATCGAGTACGACGGGCGGGACGAGCAGACCCTGGCCGAGTCGATCGAGCTGGTACGCGTGTTGCGGCGCGAGGGGCTGGACATGCTCAGTGTCAGCCTCGGCTTTTCGACGCCGGCGGCGCAGATTCCCTGGGGTCCGGCTTTTCTGGCGCCCGTTGCCGGTCGGGTGCGGCGTGAAGCCGGTTTGCCGGTGGCTTCGTCCTGGGGCATCGACCATCCAGCGCTTGCCGACCGGGTAGTGGCGGACGGGCAGATGGATCTGGTGATGGTCGGCCGGGCGCATCTGGCCAATCCGCACTGGGCGTATCAGGCGGCGCTGCAGCTCAAGGAAGGGAAAGCCGCCTGGGTGTTGCCGGCACCCTACGCGCACTGGCTCGAACGTTATCAGGCGAACTAGCGGCGCGTGTGCTCGGTCAGCGGTGGCATAGCCTTCGATGGTATCGCCGAGAGCGTAGCCGTGCTCGATGACCGAGCGCTGTGAGCAGCGCGTGTTGCGATGGGGAGGAAAAAACGGCGATTTGCGCTACCATCGGCAGGGTCTGTTGAATCGGGGGAATTGAAATCCATGAGCTTGAACTGGTGCCGATGCCCGGTTGCGCGCCGCATGCGGCCTTGCGGGAGCGTGGCATGACGCTCGCCCAGCCCCTTGTTTCCGGAACCGTTTCGCCAGAGCAGGGCGCGTTTCTGGTGCTCTGCTTGTGCGCCGAATGGTGTACCACCTGTCGCGAGTATCAGCCGGGATTTCTCGCCCTGTCGGGCGATTTTCCGCAGGCGCGCTTCGTCTGGCTGGATGTCGAGGTACATGCCGAAGAAATGGGCGATCTGGAGGCCGATGATTTTCCGACCTTGCTCATTTTGCGTGACGGGCTGGTGTTGTTTTTCGGCCCGATGCTGCCGCATCTGAACCATTTGCGCCGGACGCTGGAAAATTTTGCCGAGCAGAGTCCGGGGCAGCGCGCGGCGTATGCGCGGGCGACGCCGGAACGTTCAGCCTGGCAGGAAAATGGCGATTTCCGCCGTCTCGCAACGCTGTTTCCGGTGGGCGGCGATGTCGCGCCGGACTGAAGCGGAAGGCGACTTTCTGGCGGTTGCCAGCCATGAACTGCGCCAGCCGGTACAGGCCATCGGCCTGTTTCGCGATGCCCTTCTGCGCACGGCGCTGAATGCCGAGCAGCAGGCGATAACGGTGTCGCTTTCGCGTGCTGTCGAGGCGCTTGGCGAACGCCTGCAGGCGTTGCTCGATCTGCCGCGCCTGGCTGCCGGCGAGGGCGAACGCCACTGGCGTGCGCTGCGCATGGAGGACCTTTTCGCGGCACTCGAGGCCGAGTTTGCGCCGCCGGCGCTTGGTCGCGGGCTGCGCTTCAAGTTGTGCTATCCCTGGCGTGCGCTGTGTGTGCATACCGACCCTGTTTTGCTGCAGGACGTGTTGCGCGCGCTCGTCGATAACGCGCTCCGATACACCGTGCGTGGCGGCGTGCTGGTTGGCCTGCGCTGCCGTGCCGACCGGGCCCTGTTTCAGGTGTGGGACAGCGGGCCGGGAATATCCGCTGCCGCCGGCGCGTGCTTCTTCGCGCCGCCGCCAGTCCCAACGCGCGGCCTGGGTCTGTCCGTTGTGCGGCAGGGTGCGGCGCATCTCGGCTGCCGCGTTGCCTACCGTTCGTGGCCGGGGCGGGGGAGCGTCGTCGAACTCGATTTTCCGCTGGCATCCGACGCTGGCGATGCAAAACCGGCGGCAGATGGTGATTTGGCATCTTGCACCGGGCAGCTGGTGGTGGTCGAGGACGACCCGCTGTTGCGCGAGGCGTTGCGCCTGGCCCTTGGCGACAGCAGACTCGAGGTGCGGTTTTTTCCCGGCGCGCAGGCGCTGCTCGATGCGCCGGAGAGCCTGACGGCCGATTTTTACCTTGTCGACTTTCATCTGGCAGGGGGTTGCGACGGCCTGCAACTGCTCGATATCCTGCGCCGCCGTGCATCGGCGCCGCTGCGCGCGGCGCTGCTCACCGGCGAGACGCGGGCGGCGTCTCTGGCGATTTTGCGTGCCGCCGGCTGGCCGGTGTTGCGCAAGCCGCTCGATTGGGACTGTCTGCAAGACCTCCTGTGCGCATCCCTTGCGCCTGCTGCCGCAGTCTGTGGACAGAGCGGGAACTTTGTTCCCGGCACGGTCGTCTGAAACAGAGGCCAGCGAGCGTCGCGCTTTGCCGCGCCAACCCCGTGCCAGTTCCATTTTATGCGTATTTCATGATACATTAATCCATTGTGGTTATCGGACGCGGTTTTTATGCCCGCATTGCTTGTCGTTGAGGATCATGCCCTGGTCAGAGAGGGCCTGGTTCAGACCCTGCGTCAGCTGGGCGACGATTTTTTCGTCGCCCAGGCGGAAAATTGCGCCTGCGCTTCCGCGCTTCTCGCTTCCGGGACGGCTTTTGACCTCGTTCTGCTTGATCTCGGGCTGCCCGGCCTCGACGGCCTGTCCTATCTGAAAACCCTGCGCAAGCATTACCGCAAAACCGCGGTGCTGGTTCTTTCCGCTTACGATGATGCCCGTACGGTGGATAAGGCCATGCGCGCAGGCGCTGCCGGTTTCGTTCCCAAGACCTGGTCGAGCGAGCGCCTGCTGCAGGCTTTACGCACGGTGCTGGCCGGAGGCGTGTTCACGCCCGATATCGCGGCCTTTCCTGCCGTTGCCTTGCCGATATCCCCGGTGGCGGCGAGCGAACCGAGCGAATTCGGCCTGAGCGCGCGACAGGCGGAGGTGCTTGGGCTGATGGCGCGCGGCAAGTCGAACCGCGAGATTGCCGATCTGCTCGGTCTGAGCGAGGGGACGGTAAAAATCCATCTGCGCGCCATTTTCAAGGCGCTTGGCGTGTCCAGCCGGACGCAGGCGATGGTGGTGGTCAACCGCCAGCGTATCCGCCTCTGAGCTGCGCTAGGCTTCCTTGCGGTAGCAGAACAGCCGCATCTCCCCGTGCTTGCCGACGCGGACGACCTCGCTTGGCGTAATGCCGGGAACGGCAAAACTGTTGCTGACGAACAGGCTGCCCGGGCGCATTTCGCGCTGCACTTTTTCCCACAGCGCCGGCATCGGCGCCGGCGAAAGGAAGGCGTAGACGATATCGTAGCCGCCAAGGTCGGTCTGCCACAGGTCGCCCCAGCGCCAGAGGCAGTTGCCGCGCGCAGCGCAGCGCAGCTTGCCGATCAGCCAGCTGGCCGGTGCGTTCTCGATGCCGCTGAAATTGACGTGCGGCCGTTTCCTGCTCAGCGGTGCGATGACACTGGCGAGACCGGCGCCGAGGTCGATGAAGCGTAGTCCCGGTGTGTCGGGGAGAAGTTCGGCCAGCGCGGCAACACTGGCCTTGTTGGAGAGGTAGAGGGGAATTTGCCCGGCCAGGGCGCCGCGATAGACGAGCAACAGGAGCAGGAAGGCGGCGAGAAACCAGGTGGGGGCGATGTGCAGGGTGGATACCGCCCAGGCGAGCGGGGCGAACAGCGTATGAATCAGCCGCCACCACCAGGTTTGCCGCGTCAGACTGGCGAGCAGAAAGGCGGCCGCGCCGATGGCTAGCGCTGTATGTGGCCAGGGCAGCGGGGTGCCGTGCAGTAGGAAATACGGCCAGGCCAGCGAGAGTACGGCAAAAGCCGCTGCGCCCTGCAGTGCCAGCTGGCGCCGGTGTGCGGTGCCCGGCGGTGTTGCGGAGGCGGCGATCAGTTCGTTTGCTTCGTTTGCTTCGTTTCGGGCAGGGGTCGGCAAGGTGGTGCTCCGTGATCGGGGATGGCATTGTAACGCGCGCTTTGCCGCTGCTGGGCGGGTGTGTCGATGAAGCGTGCAGGCGAAGCCGGGATACGCGTAGAATGGGGCTTTTCGTCCGGAGAGTGCGCCATGCCGTATACCGTCGACCTGCTGCATGAACTGAATGCCCTGATCCGCTTCGATCTGGAGAACGGACAGCAGGGCATCAAGGTGCATAAGACTGCCGATGCCGAAGTGATTGCCGCGGTGCAGCGCCTGTTCGCCAAGGGGCTGCTCACCCAGCCCGATGGGGGTTACCTGACGAGCCTTGGGCGGGAAGCGGCGCGCCATGCCCAATCGATGCTCGGGCTGCTAACTGCGGGGCTGGCCGCGCGGGTCGCGCCCGAGTAATATCCGACCCCTTGCGGGCAGCATGCCCGTTCAGAACGACCGTGTCAGCCGCTCGAGCAGCGCGGCGGCATCCTGCGCGCCGACGGCGCGCAAGGCGTCGATTTCCTTCCCCTGCCGGTCGAAGAAAAGCAGCGCCGGCGGGCCGAAAAGCCCGAAGCGGGCGAGCAGTGCCCGTTCCGGGTCACCATTTTGCGTCACGTCGGCTTGCAGCAACAGCCAGCCGGACAGTGCGCGTTGCACGCGCGGGTCGGTGAAAGCGCCGCGTTCCATTTCCTGGCAGGCGATGCACCAGTCGGCGGAAAATTTCAGCAGCACCGGTTGCCGTGCTGCGGCCAGGCGGGCGTCGAGTTCGGCGGATGAGCGCAGCGCAACGAAGTTCAGGCGCGCTTCGCGCGCCGGGCGAACGTTGGCGAGGAAGGATGGAATGGCGCGCATTTGTCCCAGGTCGGCGGTGAACGCGGCGAGCAGCATGCATCCGCCCAGGGCAAGAAGCGCCGAACAAAGCACCCGGCGTAGCAGCGACGCGTCACCGCCCTGCGTCGGCGCTGTATGCAGCAGGCGGGCGGCCGGAACGATGAGCAGCAGCGCCCAGCCGGCGAGGCGCACGGAGGGCGTAAGGAAGGGCGAGATTATCCACAACGCGCTGCCCAGCAGGACGAGGCCGAAGAATTTCTTTACCGTATCCATCCAGGCGCCGCCCTTGGGCAGCAGGCTGCCCGCCGAAAGGCCGACGGCAAGCAGCGGTACGCCCATGCCGAAGCCCATGCAGAACAGCGCTACGCCACCGAGCAGGGCGTTGCCAGTCTGGCCGATGTAGAGCAGCGCTCCGGCCAGCGGCGCGGCGACGCAGGGGCCGACGATGAGGGCGGAAATCGCGCCCATGATCGCCAGAGCCGGGAGCGAACCGCGGCCGAAGTGCGAGGCTTCGGCGCGAACCTTGTTCTGCAGCGGTGTCGGCAACTGCAGTTCGTAGCCACCGAACATGGAAAAGGCCAGAACGACAAAGATCAGGGCGAAAGTGCCGAGTACCCAGGGGTTCTGCAGGCTTTGCGAGAGCAGGGTGCCGGAAAAGCCGGCGGCGACGCCGGCGGCGGCATAGCTGGTGGCCATGCCGAGGACGTAGGCGAGGGACAGGGCAAAGCCGCGCGCATGCGAGACGCCGTGCCGTTCGTGGCCGGAATTGACGATGATTCCGGAGAGGATGGGGATCATGGGAAAAACGCAGGGCGTCAGCGACAGGAGCAGGCCGAAGCCGAAGAAGCTGGCGACGATCAGCCAGAAGCCGGCGTGATCAAGAAAGCGGGCGATGCGCCGCGCTTCGTCGGCCTCGCGCAGAGGCGCTGGCGCGACCGGCGCGGCGGCCGGCAGATCAAGGGTCAGTGTTTGCCGCTGCGGCGGGTAACAGAGACCGTCTTCGGCGCAGCCTTGCAGCGTGACTTCAAGTGCCAGGACGCGCCGAGCGTCGGGCGTGCGCAACAAGGGCAGACGGATGCGCGTGGTGCCGTCATAGATGTCGACCTGGCCGAAGTTTTCGTCCATCTTGCTGCGGCCGGGCGGCAGTTGCGGCGAGCCCAGCGCGATGCCGGGCGTATGCGAGGCAAAGGCCAGCCTGTCACGGTACAGGTAGTAGCCTTCGGCGATGACAAAGCGGATGTCGACGTTTTCGCCGTCGGCGCTCACGGCGTCGGCGCGGAAAGCCAGCGTCGGCGGCAGAAAGTCGGCCGCGGGCGAGAGCGTGCACAACAGCAGCAGAGCCAGAAGGAGGGCGCGGCGGATCATGCGGGTGGGGCGCCCGTTGTTTCGTCGCAGACCCAGGCAAGGTAATCGGGCAGGCCGTGACTGACCGGCAGGGCAATGATTTCCGGCGTCGTGTAGGGATGCATGGAGCGGATCGCCTGCTCCAGCGCCGGATAGCGGGCGGCGCGGGTCTTGATCAGCAGCGGGATTTCCTCGGCGTTTTCGATGCGCCCCTGCCAGCGATAGACAGAATGACAGTCCGGCAGGAGACTGACGCAGGCGGCCAGCCGTTGTTCGACGAGTGCGGCGGCGAGGGCGTGCGCCGTCGCCGCGTCGGGCAGGGTGGTCAGGACGAGAAGCATCTCCATGCACCGATTCTACCCCAGCGCGGACGGCGTGACGCCCTGCCAGGCGCGCAGCACGATGTCGCGCAGCAGGTGCAGGCGGCGGTGGAAGAAGTGGTCGGCGCCGGGAATGACGGTGAGCGGCAGGTCGAGCGGCTGCGCCCAGTCCAGCACGTTGCCGAGCGGCACAGTGACATCGTTGGCGCCGTGAATGACGAGACTGTCGGCAGGGACGGCCTCGGCGGCGTAATGGTGGGCGTTGGCGACCGTGCCGGTGGCCAGACCGACCAGGATCAGGCGCTGTGCCGGGCGGTGGGCTTCGCGCAGCGCGCGGGCCACGCGGGTTTGCACATAGGCGCCGAAGGAAAAGCCGGCAAGCACCAGCGGCAGATCGCCGAAACGGCGGCGTGCGGCTTCGAGCAGGCAGAGCATGTCTTCGCTTTCGCCGATGCCGCGATCGTGGCTTCCGGAGCTGCCGCCGACGCCACGAAAGTTTGGGCGCAGGGCGACGTAGTCGAGGCGCGCCAGGGTACGCGCCAGCGTTTGCGTGACCTTGTTGTCGTGCGTTCCGCCGAGCAGCGGATGCGGGTGGCAGACGAGGGCGATGCCACGCCGTGTGGCGGGGTGGTCGATGCGCGTTTCGATCGCACCGGCCGGGCCGGGGAAAAAGGCGGTTTCGGTATCCGGTTTCATGTGTTTTCAAGTCGCAGGCGGTTGACGATGCCGTCGTTGCGCAGATGTTCGACAACGATCTCCTCGATGTCCTGGCAATTGGCGTAGCGATACCAGATGCCCTGTGGATAGATAACGAGCAGCGGGCCTTCGGCGCAGCGGCCCAGGCAGCCAGTTTGGTTGATGCGTACCCGACCCGGCCCCTTCAGCGCCAGTTCCTCGACGCGCTGGCGTGCGTAGGCATGGGCTTCGGCGGCGCCGCCTGCGGCGCAGCAGGGTTCGCCATCCGGGCGCCGGTTATCGCAGAAGAACACATGATAGCGGTAGTCGTTCATCGATGCGGCCTCGGCAAGGAAGGAGCCTGCGTGCGGTTCAGTGACGCCGGCCGAGCAGGGTGAGGAAAGGCAGGGCGAGGAAGGGCCAGAAACTCGCCGTCAGGCGGGTCAGACCGTTGAAATTGAGGAAATGGCCCTGCTTCCAGGCGGCTAGGGCAATGCTGGAGTAGGGGTTGAACGGTGCGACGTTGACCAGCACCGTCGCGGCCATCAGCGCGAGTCCGGCCAGTGCCAGGCGGAGCGCCGCCGGAAGCAGTAACAGGACGGCCAGCGCGCCGCTGCCGGCGAGCAGGCCGAGGCCGGCACCGGGGGTCAGCCAGGCTAGCGCATGCGCCGGATCGACGAGGATGGCGGCAGCCAGCGTCCGCAAGGCGAGCGCTACGGCGAAGAACAGACCCAGTGCCGCGTAGGGCGCTCGCCGGGCGGCGAGCAGGCTGCGCACGATCAGGCCGATGGCCACCGTGTTGCAGGCGATGATGCCGGTTTCGAGGGCAAAGAACGAATGCGCGGCATAGGGGACGGTGGCGGGGATGTCGAGTAGATGCCGCAGGTCGCCGGCACCGAACAGGCAGGTCTCCGGCGAAAGCTGGGTGAGTAGCCACAGGGCGATCAGCAGCAGGCCGAGTTCGGCATGCGGCAGTGGCGCCAGAATGCGGTGCTGCACGCGGGCGACGCGGCGGAAGAACAGTTCGCCCTGCCAGACGGCAAGCAGGATGCCGATAGCCGTGCCAAGGGCATTGCAGGCCCAGTCGAGATTCGAGGCAACGCGCGCCGGAAGCCAGAATTGCACGGTTTCGATGGCGAAACTGAGTGCCGTGCCGCCGGCCAGGGCGAGCGGCGCGGCGCTCCAGAACGGCAGACGGTGGCGCAGCGCCAGGGTCAGCAGGAAGCCGAGCGGCAGGTAGGCCAGGACATTGACGCCCAGGTCGAAGGAGGTCCAGTAGCGCGGCCAGCCGGCGTCGAGGAAGGAGAAAGGCGAAAGGCCGGTATCGTGCCAGCCGGAAAACGGGTGCAGGCTGGCATAGGCAATCAGCGCCGTGTAGGCCAGCGTCAGATAGCGGGGAAGACGGCTGGGCGGAAAATTATCGCGCCGGGCGCGGTTTTCTTCCGGCGTCGCTTCGGTTTTGCGCATCGTGCCTTCCGTTTGGTCTGGAGAGGGACATTTTAACCTCCTGCAACGGGAAACGAGAGGGAGAAACAGGGACTAAAAAGCGTCTTGTCCGGACGCCGTTTCCCCAGTCCTGGCGCGCCCTGCAGGCGGATGAGAATCCCCATTGACCGTGCCTTCCTTGACAAAAGCTCAATGAATCAGTAACATCCAGATATCCGGTGCACTTGACCCGGCTGCCCATGGCAGCAAAACGAAACGCGCTTTTCTGACAACTTGCAGTGCCCGGCCAGCGTTTCGTCACAATTTAGCCCACGCGGCACCTTGCCGCAATTTCGGGCTCCACCCGCCTGTAACCGCTTGTCGCACGGTTTTGTTGCACGCGATGACAACAGTGATAAGGAGAGTGAGCATGTCCGCAACGATTTCGCTCAAACAAACGATGGCACGCCGTACCGATGCCATTTTGCACCTCGTTCAATGCAGCCTGATCATCGCTGCCTTTTTTCTCGTCCCCGGCCTGATCAGCCTTTTTTCGCATGATTCGCCGGTCAGCCGGGAATCGACGGCGGTTTCCGCCGCGTCGCCTTTGGTTGCGGTACTTAGCCGGGCCGGCGAAGAAGTGCAAAACGATGCGGTCAGCCTGTCCGATTCCATGCAGGGTGCGCTCAACTATGTTACGCGCCGTTATCGCGTCTCACCCGAGGCGTTGTTGCCCGTTTTCCAGGCGGCGCAGGCGGTCGGTATGGAGCGGCGCATCGATCCCTTGCTGATCGTCGCCGTCATCGGCGTTGAATCCGGCTTCAATCCTTTTGCCGAAAGCCCGATGGGTGCGCAAGGGCTGATGCAGGTCATTCCGCGCTTCCATATGGACAAGGTGCCGGACGGTTCGGGTGACAATCCGTTCTTCGATCCGGCGATCAATATCCGCATCGGTGCCTCGGTGCTCGATGAGGCCATCCGGCGGCGCGGCGGGCTGGTTCCCGGCCTGCAGTACTATGCCGGATCATCCGATCCCGAAGGGGGTTACGCCAGCCGCGTGCTGGCCGAGAAAGCACGTCTCGAGCACGCTGCCCGGCGCGCCGGCACCAACGCCTGACGCCGGCTTTCCGTTCTCCGCAAGCTGCGACTGCCGACTGCCGCCCGCCGCCGTGCGGCAGTCGGCGGCGGTGATTTCTCCTGTGCTCAGTCGTCGTCGAGACCGACGACCTTGTGTTGTGAGGCCAGCTGTTGCTGCGTGGTCGAAGGCACCGGGGCGTAATGCGAGAAGCAGATGTTGTAAGACCCCTGCCCGCCGGTCAGCGACTTCAGCCGTCCCTGATAGTCGTCGAGTTCGGCGAGCGGTACTTTGCCGTTGATCGCCATGCTGCCGGCGCCGCGCGCCTGCGTCCCAGTGACCTGCCCGCGTTTGCTCGACAAGTCGCCGGCCAGATCGCCAACGGCGTGTTCCGGCGAAGAAATCTCGATGTCGACGATCGGTTCGAGAATGATCGGTGTCGCAGCGCGGATGGCCTCGATGGTCGCCTTGCGCCCGGCGGTGAAGAAGGCGATGTCCTTGCTGTCGACAGGGTGGGATTTGCCGTCGGTAACGACCACACGGATGTCGTGTACCGGAAAGCCGCCGACAACGCCGTCGTCGAGCGCCTGACGCACGCCCTTTTCGACCGAGGCCATGAATACGCCGGGAATGGCGCCTCCCTTGACCTCATCGACGAACTCGAAGCCTGAGCCGCGCGCAAGCGGTTCGACGCGTAGCATGACCTCGCCGAACTGTCCGGCGCCGCCGCTCTGCTTCTTGTGCCGGCAGTGACCGGGTGCCTTGCCGGTGATCGTTTCGCGGTAATCGATTTGTGGCGGCCTGGTCTGCAGTTCGATCTTGTATTGCTGCGCCATGCGCGAGAGCTTGGCGCGCAGATGCATTTCGCCCAGGCCGCGAATGACCGTTTCGTTGGTCGTCGGGTGGCGTTCGACCTTGAAGCAGGGATCCTCGATTTCCAGCTTGTGCAGCACGTCGAACAGACGCTGCTCGTCGGCCTTTTTCTTCGTTTCGACGGCTAGCCCCTGCATCGGTTGCGGGAACTCGAGCGGCTTCAGGTGGATGTGATCTTCGTCGTGCGAGTCGTGCAGCACGCAGTCGAACTCGATTTCCTCGACTTTGGCGATAGCGCCGATGTCGCCCGGCAGCAGCGTATCGACCTCGATGTATTCCTTGCCCTGCAGGCGGTACAGGTGGCCGACCTTGAATGGTCGTTTGGCGTCGCCGACGAACAGTTGCGCATCCTTGCGCAGGGTTCCCTGATGTATGCGAAAGACGCCGAGCTTGCCGATGAACGGGTCGCTGACCACCTTGAAGACGTGCGCCAGGACGTGTTTGGTCGTATCCGGCTCGGCCTGGAACGGGGTGGCGTCGGGGGCGTCCGGCAACCCCTTGTAGAACGGCGGCGGGTTGCCTTCGGCCGGGTTGGGCGCCAGCCGCGCCAGCGCATCGAGAAGTTGCGGGATGCCAGCGCCGGTTTTGGCCGAGACGAACAGGATCGGGATCAGGTGTCCGGCGCGCAGGGCTTTCTCGAATGGCGCATGCAGTTGTCCGGGCTGCGGGTCGGCGCCGTCCTCCAGGTAGTTGGCGAGCAGATCCTCGTCTTCCTCGACGATCTGGTCGATCAAGGCGCGATGGGCTTCGGCGACCGAGGCAAAATCGCTCTCGCCGGCGTTGTGTTCCAGTACTTCGACGACGTCCTGCCCATGATGCGTAGGGAGATCGAGCAGCATGCATTCGCGCCCGAAGCGCTCGCGGATTTCGCCGATCAGCCCCGGCAGGTCGATGTTCTCGGCGTCGATCTTGTTGATGACGATCATGCGGCAGAGGTTGCGCGCGGCGGCCAGTTTCATCATGCGCTCGGTTGATAGCTCGATGCCGTTCTGGGCGTTGATGACGATCAGCGCGGTATCGACGCCGGCCAGCGCGCCGATGGCTTGTCCGGCGAAGTCGGGATATCCGGGGGTGTCGATCAGGTGAATGCGGGCGTCGAGCCAGGTGAAGCTGGTTATGGCGGAATGGAGCGAATGCCCGAGTTCCTTTTCCTGGGGGTCGAAGTCGCAGACGGTGTTGCCCTTTTCCACCGCGCCGCGGGTGGCGATGGCGCCGCTTGCCGCGAGCAGGGTTTCGGCGAGTGTGGTCTTGCCGGCAGCGCCGTGCCCGACGAGGACGACGCTACGGAGATTGACGCTGGTGTTCTGATCCATGATTTCTCCCCAAAATGTCGAAAGCGCTCGCTTCGGGACAAGAAGCAGAGGAGCCCCGAGGAGCCACTGACTACTCAAGATCAATCCACAACGTTTTCCATTCTACCCCTTGGCGGAAAATAGCCAAGCGACGCGGCAGCGCGAGCGCATGCAGCGTGCGCCGGGTGTTGCGGGAAGGTGCCCTGTGCGCCGCGATGGCCGTCTGGACAGGCTATGCGGCAACACCGGTGTCGATGGCCGTCAGACTGCCGTAGGCAAAATCGAGGCGTGTCCAGGTTTCGGGCGGGAGACGGCGCCAGTGCCCGACCAGTGCCCGCATGATGCCGGCGTGGGTGACGAGGGCGACACGCGGCAGGCGCAGTTCCGCGGCCAGGGACAGGGCGCGCTGTTGCAGGCTGGCGACCGATTCGCCACCGGGCGGCGTGAAATGGAGCACGTCGGCGGCCCAGGCATCGAGTTCCGGGCGGGCGATGGCTTCCCAGGCACGGCCTTCCCAGGCGCCGAAGTCGATTTCGGCCAGACGCGGGTCGCTACGGGCCTGTGGGTCGAGCGCCAGCGCCAGTCGTAGTGCGCGGCGCAGCGGGCTGCAGAGGACCGGGGTATCGGGCGGGAGTTGCGGGCGCAGGCGGCGGGCGGCATCCTCCGGGTCGATGCAATCGACGTCGAGACGGCCGTAGCAGATGCCGGCGGCAATCTGCGGCGGCGGGTGGCGGATCAGGAAAACCTGCACAGCAGACCGGCGTAGAAGGCGACTTCGGCCAGTTGCTGGGTAGCGCCGAGACAGTCGCCGGTATACCCCCCAAGGCGGCGCTTGAACATCCGCGCCAGCCAGAGCGTGGCGGCGAGGGCGAGGACGATGGCGGGCAGCGATTGTGCCGGCGGCAGGAGGAGGAGCGGCAAGAGGCCGCAGAGCGCGGCGAGGACGAGTTCACCGTTGCCGATGTGCGTGGCGAGCGGTTTGGCCTTGCCCTCGTCGCGCACGTAGTCGAGCGTACGCAGGAGCAGGGTCGAGCACAGGCGCGAGAAGGCATGGCCGGCGACGAGGACGGTGGGTACGAGGAGCTGTTCGATTTCGACCAGGGCGCAGAATTTGGTGAGCAGGATCATGACCAGCGCTACCGCGCCGAAGCTGCCGATGCGCGAATCCTTCATGATGGTCAGAATCTGCGTTTTTCCCCAGCCGCCGCCGAAGCCGTCGACCATGTCGCTCCAGCCGTCTTCATGGAAGGCGCCGGTGAGGTACAGGGTGAGCGCCATCGAGGCCAGCACGGCGAGGGTTTTTGGCCAGAAGAAACTGCTCAGGGCAAAGAGCAGGGCGGCGCTGGCGCCGACGACCAGGCCGACGGCAGGGAAGTAGCGCGCGGCGCGTTGCAGGCCGTCGGCGCTGTGTCCGACCCAGCGCGGTACGGGCAGGCGGGTGAAGAAACGCAGAGCGGCGAAAAAGGTTTCCAGTTCGTGGCGTACGGACATCGTTCGATCCTGAGGGGGTACGGAAGGGGTTTGCGTGCGAGCCTTGTCAGGCGCCGCGGCGCGACGATTATACGCCGCGGCCGGCCGGGCGAGCGCTCACTGTGCCGCGCACAGCAGTCCGGCGTAGATGACGACTTCGGCCAGTTGCTGCGTGGCGCCGAGGCTGTCGCCGGTGTAGCCGCCGAGGCGGCGCTGGAACAGGCGGGCGAGCCAGAGCGTGGCGGCCAGCGCCGGCAGCAGGGCGGCGAGGGTCTGGGCAGGCGGCAGGAAAAGCAGCGGGGCCAGGCCGCAGCCGGTGGCGAGCAAGGACTCACTGCGGCACAGCCGGTTGGCGAAGGGTTTGGCCTTGCCTTCGCGGCGCACGTAGTCGAGCCTGGCGAGGACGCCGGTGGCGCACAGGCGCGACAGGGCATGGGCAGCGATCAGGGCGAGCGGAATCTGCGGCGTATCGAGTTCGAGCAGGGCAAAAAACCGCACCAGGAGCAGGGCGACGAGCCCGGTAGCGCCGTGTCCGCTCTGGCGCGAATCGCGCATCTGCGCCAGGGCTTCGCTTCGTTCTTCGCTGGCGGCGAGCCCGTCGATGCTGTCGCTCCAGCCGTCTTCGTGCAGTGCGCCGGTGAGCATGATGGCGGTGGACAGGGCGGCCAGGATGGCCAGCGTTTTTGGCCAGAACAGCGCGGCGAGGGAAAAGACGAGCGCCGCGCCGGTACCGACAACCAGACCGGCGGCCGGAAAATAGCGGATGGCGCAGGCCAGTGTGCTGGCGTCAGATCCGATCCGGCGCGGTACCGGCAGGCGGGTGAAGAAGCCGAGGGCGCCGAGGAATATCTTCAGTTCGTTGCGTAAGCTCATGGGGCAGGGGCGCGCTAAAAAATGGGCGATCCCGGTGAGGCCACTTTTCGCGAACGGAGCCGGGGCGGCATGGTGGAATTCAATGTCCTTCGCTCACACCGGCCGATGCAAAGCTGGTCATGTCGTTGAGGAACGAGAGCGCCGCGCAGACCAGCGGGTAGGCGACGAGGGCGCCGGTGCCTTCGCCCAGGCGCAGGCCGAGATCGAGCAGCGCTTCGCCGCCGAGGGCGCGCAGCTGCACGCGATGCCCGGCTTCCGCCGAACGATGGCAGAAAATGCAATAGTCGCGGATTTCCGGCGCCATGCGTGCTGCGGCAAGGAGGGCGGCGGTGGTGATGAAACCGTCGATGAGCAGGGTCGTCCGGCGCTCGGCGGCGGCGAGCATGGCGCCGGCCATCATGACGATTTCGAAGCCGCCGAATTCGCGCAGTACGTCCATGACGTCGGCTTGTTGCGGCAGCTGCGCGCGCTGTACGGTCTGGCGCAGCAGGTCGTGCTTGCGTGCCAGGGCGGCGTCGTCAAGGCCGGTGCCGCGGCCGACGCAATCGGCGAGCGGTGCGCCGGTGAGCGCGTGGGTGATGAGCGAGGCGGCGCCGGTGTTGCCGATGCCTTTTTCACCGAAGACCATGACGTTGCAGCCGCGGGCGCAGACACGGCGTGCGATTTCGGCTCCGCGCTGCAGCGCCTGCCGGCATTGCGCGGTGCTCATTGCCGCTTCGGCGAAATAGCTGCGCGTGCCGCGCGGATCGATTTTGGCATCGAGATACTCGACATGCGCGCTTTGCGCTGCGCCGAAGTCGTACGCCACGCCGGCATCGACGACCAGCATGTGCAGCCCGTGCTGGCTCGAAAAGACGTTGGCGGCGGCGCCGCCGTGCAGGTAGTTGCGCAGCATCTGCCAGCTGACGTCCTGCGGATAGGCTGAAATGCCGGCGCGCGCTGCGCCGTGATCGGCGGCGAATACCAGCAGGTGCGGGTTGGTGAAGCGCGGGCTGAGTGTCTGCTGTATGCGTCCGATTTTCAGGGCCAGGCGTTCGAGCTGGCCGAGGGCGCCTGGCGGTTTGGTCTTGCGGTCGATTTTTTCTTGCAGGCTCGCCGTCAGCGCATCATCGAGCGGGGAGAGGGAGAATTTCATGCAGGGGCAGGCGGTGGCGGCGGAGGGGCGATTATACGCCGGCGGCTGCCGTGCTAAGCTTGGCGCATGAGAGAACTGATCATCGGCGGCGCCCGTTCGGGCAAAAGTTCGCTGGCCGAGCGGCGCGCGGCCGAAAGCGGCCTGGAGGTTATTTACGTGGCGACGGCGCAGGCGCTCGACGGCGAAATGCAGCGGCGTATCGCGTACCATCGGGCGCGTCGTCCGGCGCACTGGGGGCTGGTCGAAGCGCCGCTGGCGCTGGCTTTGGCCCTGCAACAACATGCCGCGCCGGGGGTTTGTCTGCTGGTCGATTGCCTGACCTTGTGGCTATCCAATCTGCTGTTTGCCGGCGCGGCGGCGCGTCAAGCCGAAGCGGGCGAGGCTATCGGCTGTCCGCAGTTTTGCGGCGAGATGGCGGCGCTGCTCGAAACCCTGCCGCAATTGCCGGGCCACATCCTCCTGGTATCGAACGAAGTCGGCTGGGGCGGCGTGCCGATGCACGCCGTGGCGCGCGCTTTTGCCGACGAGCAGGGGCGACTGAATCAGCGCGTGGCTGCGGTCTGCGAGCAGGTAACCCTGGTTGCCGCCGGATTGCCGCTGCGCCTCAAATAAGGGTGCTCTGCAAGGCAGGAAATACGCTGTTTTTCGCGGCGATGGGCGCAAGATCGCCGACTGAAGCGGCTTTCCGGCAGGCGATGATCGGTGCCGCTGTTGTCCGGCGCGCTATGCGCCCGCTTCGGCGCGCGCAGCGTTTGTCGCGTAGCGCAGGAAGTCCTCGGCGGGCAGCGGGCGGGCGTGGTGATAGCCCTGCGCTTCGTCGCAGCGATACAGGCGCAGCAGGGCGAGAACCTGTTCGTTCTCGACCCCCTCGGCGATGGTGCGCAGGCCGAAGCTGCGCGCCATCTGGATGATGGCGCGGACGATGGCCGCGTCCTCGGCCGAACTGGCCAGGTTGCGGATGAAGGATTGGTCGATCTTGAGCTTGTCGACCTGGAAACGCTTCAGATAGGACAGGCTCGAATAGCCGGTGCCGAAATCGTCGATGGACAGGCGAAGACCCATGTGCTTGAGGCGTTTGACGGTGGTCAGCACGTTTTCGGTGTCGCCGATCAGGATCGACTCGGTTAGTTCGAGTTCGAGCATGCTCGGGTCGAGTCCCGAATCGGCGAGAGCCTGGGTCACCGAATCCTCGATGTTGCCGTGTTTGAACTGGAGAGCCGAAAGGTTGACGGCCACCTGTGGTACCAGCAATCCGGCCTGGCGCCAGCGCGCGGCTTCGCGACAGGCTTGGTGCAGAACCCAGTGGCCGATGTCGACGATCAGGCCGGTGTCTTCGGCCACCGGGATGAAACGGCCGGGGGCGACCAGGTCGAGGTCGGGGTGCTGCCAGCGGATCAGCGCTTCGGCGCCGCTCAGGCGGCCGCTGGAGATTTCGACCTGCGGCTGGTAGTAGAGCACGAACTGGCCGTTTTCCAGCGCCTGTCGCAAACCCGAATGCATGGTCATCTGCTCGACGACAGCGTCGTTCATTTCATCGTTGTAGAAACGATAGCTGTTGCGCCCGGCTTCCTTGGCGCGGTACAGCGCCATGTCGGCCTTGCGGCGCAAGGTGGAAAAATCGGTGCCGTCGCCCGGATAGATGGCTGTCCCGAGCGAAAGTGAGAGCGAAATTTCCTGCCCCTCGACGCGGAAGGGCGCCTGGAAAGCGGCGAGCAGCCCGCCGAGGAAGGTGATGACGGCGTCCGGTTCGGCGAGGTCGGTGAGCAGCAGGATGAACTCGTCTCCGCCCTGGCGGCTGAGCGTGTCGGAGGCGCGGATACTGTCTTTCAGGCGTTGCGCTACTTCGACGAGCAGGCCGTCGCCGGCCGCATGACCGAGAAATTCATTGACCGATTTGAAGCGGTCAATGTCGACAGCGATGAAGGCCAGTTGCATGCCGTCGCGATGGGCAAAAGCGATCGCCTGTTGCAGCCGGTCCTGCAGCAGCAGGTGATTGGGCAGGCCGGTCAGCGCGTCATAGTGCACCAGAAAACTGGCCTGTTCTTCGGCCTTTTTGCGTTCGCTGATGTCGTTGAAGATCCAGATGCTGCCTTCGCGTGGAAAGCGCGGGTCGATGGCTTGCCCGGTGATTTCGCACCAGAACGATTCGCCGTTGTGGCGGCGCAGGTGAGATGAGGTGGAAAAACTATGGCCGGTCGCCAGCTGGCGGTAGCCTTCCTCAGCGAAAGCGGTGAAGCGCTCTTCAGCCTCGTAAAGGATTTGTGTTGATTGGCCGATCAGCTGCTCGCGCGCGATGGCGAACATTTCGCAGAAGCGCCGGTTGCAGCTGACGATGCGGCGTTGGCGCACCATCAGGATGCCGACGACGGCATTGTCGAGCAGCGCTTCCTTCTCGCTGAGCAGGGCTTCGAGCATTTCCTGGTGCTGTTTTTTATCGCTCACGTCGCGGCCGACCAGCACGCCGTAGGGGCGGGCATCGACCACGGCGACCCGGTAGCTGAAATCGAGCCAGCGGGTGGAACCGTCCGGCGGCGTAAAGGTGCAGGTGAGCGTGTGACTCGGCGGCTCGGCGGGACTATCCATATCCTGGCGCAGGATGTCGAGCACGGCGGCGCTGTTTTCCAGTCCGAGGGTTGCCAGCGGTTGTTCGAGCAGGGCTTCGAGCGGCTGGCCAAGGAGTCGGCCGAGGGCGGCGTTGGCGTCGCTGATTACTCCCTCGGGCAGGGTGATGAGGATGACGAAGTCGGTGGTACGGTCGAGCAGGGTATGAAAGCGCTCCAGCCGCTCCAGGTTCTGGCGCAGCTGCGGGTAATAGCTTTTGTGGAACGAGCGCTCGCCCAGACCGACAATCTGTGTGCGGCGCGCATCCCAGTCGTCGGGGTCAGAGGGCTTCGTCATAAATGGTCTTGACGTCGGCCAGGGTGGCATGGCGCGGGTTGGTGAAAATGCAGGCGTCGCGGATCGCGTGTTCGGCCAGTTCGGCGATGTCGGCGCTGCGTACACCACGCTCGCGCAGAGAGCCGCAAACGCCGATACGCTGGCGCAGGTCGGTGATGGCACTGGCCAGGCGCTCGGCGCCTGCGGCCTCGTTCAGGCCGCGCAGGTCGAGGCCGAAAGCTTCGCCGACCTGCTGGTAGCGTTCGCTTGCCGCCGGGTGGTTAAAGCGCACCACGTGTTCGAGGAGCAGGGCGTTGCACTCGCCGTGCGGCAGGTCGAGAAAGCCGCCGAGCGAGTGCGCCAGGGCGTGTACGGCGCCGAGGCTGGCGTTGGAGAAAGCCAGTCCGGCCTGCAGGCTGGCCAGCAGCATGTTCTCACGCGCCGGCAGCGCCTCCGGATGGGCAACGGCGGTCTCCAGGTTTTCGCGGATCAGGCGGATGGCAGCCAGGGCGTGCACATCGACAACCGGCGAACTGGCCGTCGAGACGTAGGCCTCGATGGCGTGCGTCAGGGCATCGAGGCCGGTGCACGCGGTCAGGTAGGGGTCCATGCTGCACGTGGTCTCCGGGTCGATCAGCGCCACGTCGGGAACGACAGTCTTGCTGATGATGGCCATCTTGTAGCGTTCGGGCGTGTTGACGATGATGCAGAACTGCGAAACGTCGGCCGAGGTGCCGGCCGTGGTCGGAATGCAGATCAACGGCGGCCCGGGTACGGCCACCTGGTCGGCGCCCTCGAAGGCGTGGATGTCGCCACCGTTGGCGTGCACGATGCCGATGCCCTTGGCGCAGTCCATGGCGCTGCCGCCGCCGACGGCGATGATGAGGTCGCAGCGCTCGCGGGCGAAGAAATCCGCCCCGGCCATGACCTCGTGATCTTTCGGGTTGGGTGACAGATCCTTGAAGACATATGATTCGATGTCCGCCTCGTTCAGAGCCTGGCGCACATCCTCCAGCCAGCCGGCGGCGATGACGCCGGGGTCGCTAACCAGCAGCACGCGCCGCGCCATCATGTTGCGTGCGTAATAACCCACCCGGTGACGGGCGCCAACCCCGAAAATAAATTCCGGGGCAACGAACTTGCGTATCTCGTAAAGCGCCATTTTACGGTCTCCGGAGGCCATTTGCCCTGCTCTGCCCGCTTGACGTCAGCGTGCTGGATAGATATTCGACAAGCGGGAACGGGAAAACGTTCGCCACAAGAACATCATAGGCGATGCGTGGCGGAATGTGGGGGGCGCTGCCCGGCGCCTGCCGCCTTCGCCGTTCTTTTTCCGCGCGCCTCGCCGCCGCCCGGCCTTCGGCGTAAAATCGCGCCTTTGCCGTGCGCCTCCCGTCATGCCCATCGCTTTCCCCTCCGCCTTGTTGCTCGATGCCTTGCCGTCAACCCTGTGGCTGCCGCTGGCAGCGCTGGCCGCCGTCCTGCTCGATCACCTGTGCGGCGAGCTGCGCCGGGCACATCCGCTCGCCGGTTTCGGGCGTCTTGCCGGGGTGCTTGAACGGAGCCTCAACCGCGGCCGGGCGCGCGCCCTGCGCGGCGCGCTGGCCTGGGCACTGGCGGTGTTGCCCTGGCTCGCGCTGGCCCTCTGGGGCAAGCGCTACGATATCTGGGGCTGGTTGTGCGAGGTGCTGCTGCTCTATTTCGCTCTCGGCGGACGCAGTCTGGCGGAGCACGCCGGACGGGTGGGCGACGATCTGGCCGCTGGCGATCTGGTGGCGGCGCGGGTGCATGTTGGTGCGATCGTCTCGCGCGACACGACGGCGCTTGATGCGGCCGGTGTGGCTAAAGCCTGCGTCGAATCGACGCTGGAGAACGGCAGCGATGCCGTTCTCGGCGCGCTGTTCTGGTTTATCCTTTTCGGCGGTTGGGGGGCGTTGCTGTTTCGCCTGGCCAATACGCTCGATGCGCTGTGGGGATACCGCACGCCGCGTTTTGCCGCTTTCGGGCGCGTTGCGGCGCGCCTCGATGACGCCCTAGGCTACCTGCCGGCGCGCCTGACCGCGTTCTCCTATGCCCTGTTCGGTTCGTCGCGCCAGGCTCTGTCGTGCTGGCGCCGCCAGGCCCCCGCCTGGGACAGCCCGAACGCCGGGCCGGTGATGGCGGCCGGGGCGGGTAGCCTCGGCGTCGTGCTCGGTGGCGAAGCGGTCTATCACGGACAAACCGAGCGCCGTCCGTTGCTCGGCGTCGGTCGGCCCGCCTGCGGCGACGATATTGCGCGTGCTCTGGCGCTGGTACGGCGCAGCCTGTACCTCTGGCTGGCGCTCTACGTCCTGGGCGGGGTGCTTTGTGCTTGAGCATGGCGGTCGCCTGCGCGCCGCCGTGCAGCACTACGGCATGGCGCTTGATGCCTGGGTCGATCTGTCGACCGGCATCAACCCGGTGACTTATCCGTTGCTGCCGCCGCCGGCCGCGTGCTGGAATCGCCTGCCGGAAGAAAACGACGGACTGGAAGAAGCGGCGGCAGCTTACTACGGCAATCCGCGCCTGCTCGTGCTGCCCGGTTCGCAAGCGGCGATCCAGAGCCTGCCGGCGCTGTTTTCGCCCGGCATGGTGGCCTGCGTCACGCCGACGTATGCCGAACACCTGCAGGCCTGGGCGCGCGGCGGGCACTGCGTGCGCCGTCTGCCTTCGCTGGCGCGCGCGCTGGCGGCGATGACGCCGTATGTGCTGCTCTGCAATCCGAACAATCCAACGGCAACGACCTTGCCGCGTGCCGACGTGCTAGCCGCCGCCGATCAGCTCAGGCGGCGTGGCGGCTGGCTGATTGTCGATGAGGCCTTTGCCGACCCCTGTCCGGAAGAGAGTGTGGCGGCATGGGCGGGCAGCGACGCGGCGCCGAACCTGCTGGTATTGCGCTCGCTGGGCAAATTCTTCGGTCTGGCCGGGGCGCGGGTCGGTTTTCTGCTCGCGGCCGAGGAGAAGCGCCAACGCTTGCGCGAGGCGCTTGGCCCCTGGCCGGTCGCGCATCCGTCGCGCTGCGTGGCGCGGCAGGCGCTCTCCGATACAGCCTGGCAGACGGTTATGCGCGAAACCCTGGCTGTGCGCTCGGCACGTCTGGCGAAGCTGCTCTCGCCTTTCGGTGCGACGCAGCGGACGGCGCTGTTCTGCACCCTGAGTCTGGCTGCGCCGCAGGCGCTGTACGAACATCTGGCACGGCGTGCCATCCTGACGCGCTGTTTTGCCGAGGCCGGGCTGCTGCGTTTCGGCCTGCCGGGCGACGATGAAATGCACTGGCAGCGCCTGGCGGTGGCGCTCGACGAATGGGGGGGCGGGGCATGTTGCGGGCAATGAGAATCCTCGCGCTGTGCGCTTTCGGCATCTGCCGCAGTGCGCATGCGGCAGTCGAAGTCGTTGACGATGGCGGTGCGCGCGTGCGCTTGGAGCGTCCGGCGCAGCGCATCGTGACGCTGGCGCCGCATCTGGCCGAAACGGTGTTTGCCGCCGGGGCCGGCGAGCGGCTGGTGGGCACGGTGGAGTTCAGCAATTATCCAGAGGCGGCGAAGAAAGTGCCACGCATCGGCGGCTATTCGCGCCTTGATCTCGAGCGCATCGCCGCCTTGCGCCCGGATCTGGTCATTGCCTGGCAAAGCGGTAATTCGTTGGCGCACGTCGAGAAGTTGCGCGCGCTCGGTTTTCCCGTCTATGTGTCGCAACCCAACCGTATCGAGGATATCGCCAGCGAACTCGAACGCTTCGGCATTCTCGCCGGAAGTGAAGCTGGGGCCAGAGCGGCGGCGCAGCGCCTGCGCGCGCGTGTTGCCAGGCTGCAGCAGCGCTATGGCGGGCGGCCGACGGTGCGCACGTTCTACCAGATATGGAAGGAGCCGTTAAGTACGGTGGGGGGCAAACAGATTATTTCCAGCGTCATTCGCCTGTGCGGTGGCGAGAACGTCTTTGCCGACCAGCAGGTCATGGCGCCGCGGGTGTCGGTCGAGGCGGTGCTTGCCGCCAACCCGGAAGCCATCGTCGCCAGCGGCATGGGCGAGGAGCGTCCGGAGTGGCTGGAAGACTGGCGGCGTTGGGGCGCGATGACGGCGGTCAGGCGCGACAACCTGTTTTTTGTTCCGCCCGATTTCATGCAGCGGCATACGCCGCGTTTGCTCGATGGTGCCGAGCAACTGTGCCGGCACCTGGAAACGGCGCGGCGGCGCCGGCCGGCGCAATAAACGGTGCGGCAGACCCGTCCCGGGTGGGGGGTCAGAGGGTGAGGTAAGCGAGCAGGCGCTGTGCGGCGCTGCCCGGCGCCATGCCGCCTTGCGCCACTTGCTGCGACAGGTGCGGCAGATTGGCGCGAACGGCCGGATGGCTGCGGAAGCGGTGATGCAGACCGCCTTCGATCATGCTCCACATCCAGGCCAAGGCCTGTTTCTTGCGTTTTTCCTCGAATTCGCCGCTGGCGTTCATGGTGCTGCGGTAGCGTTCGATTTCGCCCCAGAACTCGGTCATCCCTTCCTTTTTCAGGGCGCTGACGCCGATCACTGGCGGACGCCAGTTGGGCGAGTTTGGGCGCAACATGTGCAGCGCCTGTTTCCACTGCGCGCGGGCAATGGCCGAGGCGGTCGGGTCGATGTCGCTCTTGTTGATGGCCACGAGGTCGGCAATCTCGACGATGCCTTTCTTGATCGCCTGCAGATCATCGCCGGCATTCGGCAGTTGTAGCAGGACGAACATGTCGACCATGCCGGCGACCGTGGTTTCGCTTTGTCCGACGCCGACCGTCTCAACGAGGATGACATCGTATCCGGCGGCTTCGCAGGCCAGCATCGCTTCGCGTGTTTTTTCAGCAACGCCGCCGAGCGAACCGGCTGAGGGGCTGGGGCGAATGAAGGCTTCTTCGCGCTGGCAAAGCAATTCCATGCGGGTTTTGTCGCCGAGGATGGAACCGCCGGAAACCGACGACGACGGGTCAACAGCGAGTACCGCAAGCTGGTGTCCGTTCTCGATCAGCCAGATGCCGAGCGCCTCGATGAAGGTCGATTTGCCGGCGCCGGGAACGCCGGAAATGCCGATGCGGATGGCGCGCCCGGTGTGCGGCAGCAGGGCGGCGATGATTTGTTGTGCGCGCGCCTGATGGTCGTCGCGCGTCGATTCGATGAGGGTGATGGTCTTGGCCAGTGCCCGGCGCTGGCCGGCCAGTACGCCGTCGATCAGTTGCTGGTCGGCGGCCGTCAGCGCGGCATCAAGCGCGGGGCTCGTGTCATCCATGAGGGTTTCTGTGCTGTTATACGTGTGAATTCTGGACAGGCGGGACTGGGCCATCCCGTATGGTCGGGATGGCCCAGTTCAGGTCGATCAGGCCTTGCAGTGTGCCTTGCGGATTTCTTCCAGCACCTTGCGGGCCGAATCCTCGATGCGCGTACCCGGGCCGAAGACGGCCTTGGCACCACCGGCGAACAGGGCATCGTAGTCCTGTGCCGGGATGACGCCGCCAGCAAAGACGATGATGTCGTCGGCGCCCTGAGCTTTCAGCGCTTGAACGAGTTGCGGGACAAGGGTCTTGTGACCGGCGGCCAGCGACGAGCAGCCAATGGCGTGTACGTCGTT
>CAYTWY010000015.1:0-7235 GCA_964440925.1 uncultured Propionivibrio sp.
GCCTGACGCAGCATCTCTTCGAGGCTGGGTGTCGTCTCCGGAGCCTGTTTATGGCTCTCCTGCATATCTGCCGTACAAGGTTGCGGTGTGGCCTGGGTATCGCCATTTTCCGTTGTTTCGTGTTTATTTCTTCCGTGCGCTTTCATGATGATCTCCGGGAAAACCCCCCTTATCTTGGGGTGTCTGCGTCGGTTTCAAGTGTTTTTTTGAAAAAATGATTCGTCAAAATCTATGGTGCAATACCATTCTGCTGTTAGCATCCAGAAAAGGTGGCTGGATAAGCATGGATTGGTATCGACATGGCTGAGCGAATCGGCAAATACGAACTCATTCGGATTTTGGGCAAGGGAGCGACGGCGACGGTCTATTTGGCGCATGATCGCGAGCTTGATCGTCAGGTGGCCCTCAAACTCATCCGGTTCGACGAAGATAGTGCCGCCATGTCACGGCGTTTGCGCAAGCTTTTTCAGACCGAGGACGCGATTGGCAGACGTCTTGATCATCCGAATATCGTCAGGGTCTACGACGCCGTGATTGAGGATGATCGTGCTTATCTTGTCATGGAATACGTTTCTGGCGTGCCGTTGGAACAGTATTGTGCAATCAATCGTCTGCTGCCCATGCACCGGGTGATTGGCATCATTTTCAAGTGTTGTCTGGCGCTCGATCATGCGTTTCGGCAGGGCGTTGTACATCGGGATATCAAGCCGGCCAACATTCTGATCGAGGCTGGCGACAACCCCAAGATCACCGATTTCGGTCTGGCGCTGAATTTGCACAAGAATATGGATCGGGATTCGACTTTCGTGATGGGCGTCGGTTCTCCGGCCTACATGTCGCCCGAACAGATCAAGAATTATCCGCTCAACCAGAAAACCGATCTCTATTCGCTCGGCGTCTTGCTCTTTCAGTTGCTGACCGGGCGTTTGCCCTATCGTGCTAGCAATCAGGGGGCGCTGGTCTATAAAATCATCAACATGGACGTTCCTTCGGTGTGCGCACTGAACCCGAATTTGCCGGAAGGACTCGATCCGATCATCAAAAAAGCCCTGGAAAAGGATTTATACAGCCGTTACCGTAACGGCGCCGAATTTGCCAAGGATCTGTCCACCGTCCGTTATCAGATACTCGATGAGGATTCGGGGCAACAAGACCTGTCACATTTCGAGCGGTTGCGTGCGCTGGATTTTTTTTCCGGCTTCGAGGACATCGAACTGTGGGAAGTTTTGCGCATCAGTGTCTGGCGAGAAGTTGCCGAAAAAGTTGTGCTCATCCGGGAAGGCGATAACAACCGGGTCTTCGGTATCGTGGTAGATGGTTTTGTTGAGGTTTCAACTGCTGGCCGGTCGCTGTGTCGACTGGGAGGCGGAGAGGTTATCGGGGAAATGGCTTTCCTGCATCCGGACAACAGCGTACGTCATGCCACGGTAACGACCCTGGAGGCGACGCTGTTCCTTGAGGTCAATGGCGCGGCTCTTGATCTGAGTTCGGATGAAGTGCGCGAACGGTTTAACAAGGCGCTGACGGGCAAGGTTCTTGCGCGTATGCGCGCGGCAAACATGGCTCTGGCCAAACTGGGACAGGTTGCGGTGCAAGGTCGCATTGCCGGTTGCGACCTTGAGCTTGCCCCATCCTGATTTCTGGTCAGATTGTTAGGTCGATCTGTTGTACGGTGCCGGCCTTGCCGTCCTCGTGCAGAAAAATTCCGCTGGCCCTGACCTGTCCTTGCAGAACGTTTTCGCTGTTCTTGCTTTCGAAGGGGGTCTTTGCGTTCTGAAGGGCGATTGCCCCGATATCGGCCTGTTCGAGTGTGGTTAGCCTGTCATGGCCTTCATCATCCCTGATCCAGACGCCTAACCTATCGTAAGCTGCGTCGTTTTCGTCAATCCAGCCGTTGTGATCGGCGTCGAGCAGCGCCAGTTCGGCAAAGCCATTACCGCTTTGTGCACCGAAAAGTTCGGAACCGTCATTGATCCGGCCATCGGCATTCCTGTCCAGAGCCAGGAATCCATTGCCACGGGTGAGCAAATTGATTCTTTCCAGATTTCCATCGCTGTCGAGATCGAACGTAAAGCGTTTCCCGCTCAGTTGGGCCGCATCCCCGTCGAAATTGACGATCAGCGGATCCTTGGTCGCCGCTGCATTGCCGGGGCGAATCTGGATATCGGATTCCTGGTGATAACTGCGTTGCATCACGAAGGAAAGGGAAAAATAAAGCGCTTTTCCATCCGCGGTACGGACAGATCCGGAGGCGCTAAATGATGTTTTTTCCGATTCACTGTAGGCCGCGTGATAGGACAGCTCAACGGTAGATTGGGTGGCCGGTGGCGGGGTCGTCTGTCCGGAACTCGGCGAAGTCAGGGGGTCGATTTGCTCCGCGCTGTCTTGCAGTTCCCGCGCGTCAAAAATTTCCACTTCCTTGCCGGTAAGCATGGCAATCATCGAACGGATTAACTTGAGAATCGGGTCTTCTTCCGCTCGCCGAATGCTTTCTTCAATCGCCTCGGTTTCGGCCGATTGCCCGGCAGGAGATATCTGGACAAGGCTGCTTGCCGAAGGCGGATCCGCTTCCGTTGGCGAGGACGGGAGTCGGCGCAAGGTCTCGCGGATTTCCAGCCTTCGTTGTTGTGTGTGGCTGGAACTGAGTTGCAAGGTGGCGTCGGCAATTTTCATGATCGTTTCCTCTGGCGTTCCCTACCCATGGATTAACGGCGACGAAAAGGGCGACTTGAGTGTATCTGTAGTCTTGATGCTTTTTATGGGCAAGGGGCGACGGTTTGGCGTGTTTCCCGATTCGTCCAGCCGTGCAAATGCTTGCCGGCCAGTTCTGCCAATGCGCCGATCCAGTCGTCACGCTCGTTCAGGCAGGGAATGTAGTGGAATTCTTGGCCGCCTGCGCGAATAAATGCCTGCTTTCCTCCGATGGCGATTTCTTCGAGCGTTTCCAGGCAGTCGGAGGGAAAACCGGGGCAGAGGATGTCTGTCCGGCGAATGCCCTTCCCAGCCAGAGCGCACAGGCTGGGAAGCGTGTAGGGCTTGAGCCATTCGCGTCGGCCGAAACGTGACTGGAAACATGTCTGGTATTCGTGGTCGCCGAGATCGAGTTCTTGAGCCAGTAATCGGGCTGTCTTCCGGCATTCGTCAAGATAAGGATCACCTTGGTCGATCCTGTGGCGCGGCAGGCCGTGGAAGCTGAAGAGCAGGCGGTAGGAACTTTCCGGATGGCCGGTACGCATCCAGTGCTCGTGCACGCTACGGGCCAGACTGCGGATGTAGCCAAGATCGTCGGCGAAACTGCGAATGGTTCTGACTTCCGGCCAGTTGCCACTTCTTTGGAGCGAGGAGAAGACGGTATCGAATGCGCTTGCCGTCGTGCTTGTCGAGTATTGGGGATAGAGCGGCAGAATCAGAAGGCGGGTGCAGCCCTCGGCTTGCAAATGGGACAGCGTGTCCGGAATCGACGGTTGGCCGTAACGCATGGCGCAGGCAACGCGGGTGTCGTGTCCGGCCGCGCCAAGAAAACCGCGCAGGAGTTTGGCTTGCAATTCACTATGCGTTCTCAGTGGTGATCCTTGTGGTGTCCAGATCGAGGCGTATTTTTTGGCGGTTTTTTTTGCCCGCCAGTTGAGAATGATGCCATGCAGGATTGGCCACCAGATCAGATTGGGGATGTCGACGACCTTGCGGTCGGAGAGGAATTGTCCAAGATAGCGACGTATTGCCGGGGGGGTCGGTGCTTCTGGAGTTCCCAGATTGATTAGCAGGATAGCCGTTTTCCCGGGCGGGTCAGGCAAGCTTGTCGTCACGAGTTGGCCTGATAGGTGAGGGCGGAAGAAAGTAGCCTGGCCGTGATGTCGACGATCGGGATGACCCGTTCGTAGGCCATGCGTGTCGGTCCGATGACGCCAAGCGATCCGACGATCTGTCCATTGACTTCATAAGGAGCGGTAACGACGCTGCATTCGTCGAGTGGCGCCAGCCCCGATTCGCCGCCGATGAAGATCTGAATGCCGTCAGCGCGTTGTGAAATATCGAGCAATTGCATCAGCGCGGTACGTTGCTCGAACAGATCGAACAGTTCTCGCAGGCGCCTTACGTTCGAGGAAAGTTCATCGACTTCAAGCAGGTTACGTTCGCCGGAAATGACGTATTGTTCATCGGCGCTGAGCATGGCCTCCTGTCCGGCGTCCAAGGCTGCCGTCATCAGTCCATGCAGGTCGCTGCGCAGTTGGAGCAGGTCTTTTTTGATCTGATTACGGATGTGCTCGAAATCCTGGCCGGTAAAACACTGGTTGAGGTAGTTGTTTGCTTCAATCAGTTCGAACTGAGAATACGAGCGTTCGGTAAAAAGAATGCGATTTTGAACGTCGCCGTCGGTGGTGACGAGAATGAGCAGGATGCGTTTGTCGGACAAGCTGACAAATTCGATTTGACGGAGTTTGAGAGTTTTCCGGCGAGGCGTCATGACAATGCCGGCAAAATGAGTTAATTCCGAGATCAGATGGGATGCACTGCTGATGAGCAGTTGCGGCTGCGCCGGATGGAGTTGACCTTCGATGCTTTGAATCTTTTCGGAAGCCAGGGGTTGCACGGTGAGCAGGCTATCGACAAAAAAGCGGTAACCGCGCGAGGTGGGGATACGTCCGGCAGAGGTGTGGGGGCTGGCGATGAATCCCAGATCTTCGAGATCGGCCATGACGTTACGTACGGTGGCTGCCGACAGGTCCAGACCCGAATATTTTGAAAGGGCACGCGACCCGACCGGTTGTCCGTCGGCAATGTAGCGCTCGATCAGGGTTTTTAGCAGGGTGCGGGAGCGTTCGTCAAGCATGGGGTCATTCTACAAAAAGAAAAGGTCTTTGGGGGGGGAGGAAATTCTGATCCGCGCTTCGAGGAAGTAAGGGGGTGTAAAAGAAGGTGAAATGACATATACTGTACGGAATTACAGTATATATTTGCCTGAATTTTTCTGGAGCCAGGCTCGAAACAGGATCGATGAACAGGAGTTTCTGCTTATGATCAGACTGACCACACGACAGCAGGAAATACTTGATTTCATAAGAAATACGCTGGAGGTTCTCGGTGCGCCGCCGACGCGAGCGGAAATTGCGCACGCGTTCGGCTTTTCGTCGCACAACGCCGCCGAAGAACATCTCAAGGCGCTTGCCCGCAAAGGGCTTATTGTCCTCGAACCCGGGGCGGCGAGAGGGATTCGTCTGGTCGAACAACTGGGTTTGCCATTGATTGGCAGCGTGGCGGCAGGAAGTCCCCTCTTGGCAGTTGAAAACGTGCGTGGACGTTATGCCCTGGATGCTTCGTTATTCAAGCCGCGAGCCGATTTTCTGCTGCGCGTTCATGGACTTTCGATGATCAATGCCGGAATCCTTGACGGTGATCTGCTGGCAGTCCATCGCAGTAGCGAAGCGCACAATGGGCAGATCGTCGTTGCTCGTCTTGATGATGATGTAACGGTTAAGCGTTTTCGCAGGCACGGCGACATAATCGAACTGGTTGCGGAAAATCCCGATTTCGGGCCGATTGTCGTCGATACTAGGGAACGACCGCTGGCCATTGAGGGGGTCGTCGTCGGATTGATCCGTGGCGGCGAGGCCATGTAGCTTGGCATCAGGGCAGGGAAAACCGATGAGGATTCCCAACGGCGGAGCAGAAGCGGATTATTCCTTTTCCCCGTAGGATTCCAACAAAGTGGCGGTTTGTGGATGTTTGTTCTGTCTGGCATAGAACAAGGGAGTTTTTCCCTCCTGGTCAGTGGCTTGCGGGTCTGCTCCTTGTTCGATCAGAAAACGGGAAAGCTTAGGTTGTCCTGTTGCTGCTGCAAGGTGAAGCGCTGTTTGACCGGAATTGGAACCGATGCTGATATCGGCTTTTTTCTCCAGAAGCAATTCAACTTCCGGGCGAGTGCCAGAAAGAACCGCGACGTGCAGAGGCGTCATGCCGACGCGGTCTCGTGCATTGACGTTCGCTCCGTGGTTCAGTAAAAAATCGGTAGCTTGTATCTGGCCGTAAAACGCCGCCATATGCAGAGGAGTTCTTCCTAGGGGATCCCGTGTGTCGATATCCGTTCCAGCATCGAGGATATTCTGCATTTCAGCGATGTTGCCAAGAATGGTGGCCTTGGCCAGAGGCGATTCGGCGACCGGAGGCCGATTTGCATCTGCTGGCGCATTGGTTTTCCCGCTTTGCTTGCTGCATGCTGTGGCGTTAAACAGGACTAGCATGCTGAGCAGGCAGATGGCGAGCAGACGGTTCATTGCCTCCGGAAGGAAAGCATGAAATCCAAGCAGGAAGCGCGATGTCGATCTTTTCATTGGGATATGTCGCCAGTCGAACACCTCCGGGGGCGGCCGGCGGTTTGTGAAAAAATCATCGGAACAAAACGACCTTTCACAATAATAAACGATTGTGGCGTCGGACTGTGCACCGCGATGCGGAGTTTTGCGTCTCTGCAAAGATCGGAGAGGTCGACAGCGACGGAGCCAACGAGTGTCGGTGTTCGTTCATGTTTCCGTAGCACACAGCCACAGGCATTTTCCCTTGCTTTCCTTTTCGATGGCGGCAAGGATTTGTTCATGCTCTTTTTGTTCGTCCTGGCTGGCATGGATGATCTGGCGAGGGTTTTGTGGAATACAGATCGGTGGCGGCGGAGCAATGTCCTTCATGCGCGCAGCCCCGGTTTCCTCGTTCATGATCAGGCTCTTTTGTCCTCGCGTCATGGCGATATAGACTTCGGCAAGTATTTCTGCATCGAGCAAGGCGCCGTGCAGTGTTCGGTGCGTGTTGTCTATGCCGTAGCGGTCGCATAGTGCGTCAAGGTTGTTTTTTTTCCCTGGATGTAATTCCTTGGCCATGCGCAAGGTGTCATGAATCGCATGGCAGACCGTGCCAATTGGCGCCATATCGAGCAAGGAAAGCTCGGCGTTGAGAAAACCGACGTCAAACGGAGCGTTGTGAATGATCAGTTCGGCTCCGCGGACAAAATCGAGGAATTCCGAAGCAATCTCGGAAAATCGGGGTTTGTCTTGCAGAAAATCGAGCGTGATGCCATGAACCGAAAGCGCTCCGGCATCAATCTCGCGTTCCGGATTGATGTAGCGATGAAAATGCCGGTTGGTCAGGCGACGGTTGCGCATTTCGACACAACCTATTTCGATCACGCGGTGTCCGAGCTTATGCTCAAGACCAGTGGTTTCAGTATCGAGAAATATTTGGCGCAT
>CAYTWY010000015.1:7335-27457 GCA_964440925.1 uncultured Propionivibrio sp.
GGACGCTTCAGAGATTCGAGCCCGCGAATGACGGCTGTCAGTTCCATTCGGTTATTGGTTGTTTCCGGAGCACTACCCCATAGCTCTTTTTCCCTGCTGTCCGCCTGCAATAAAACGCCCCAGCCGCCTGGGCCTGGATTGCCGCGACAAGCACCGTCGGTATAGATCTGAATAACAATTTCATTGTTCACGGATATTGATTTCCTTTTGGGTGATGGCGGTAAATGCCTTGCGCGCCGTTTTTCTCTGACCCCAGCCCGGCAGGATAAGGCGCATCCCGCGGATGCGCTTGATAGCACGCAGAAGATAGATGCTGCCGGCAAAGCCCCACCAGCGATCTCCTGCCGCTTCCATGAAATGCCAGTGTCTGAACCATTGCGCATGCTGACAGGGCGGCGCGTAGCAACCGAAATTGCCGCGATCGACCTCGAAACTGAGCAGTTGCAGCCAGTCTTTCAGGCGCAGGACACTGAGGTAATTGCCGTTGGCCGGGAAATTATTCCTTTTTCCAGGTAGATAACGTTGTAAACCCCATAGCGAAAGCGGATTGAATCCGGTGATCAGCAATTGTCCGTCGGGAATCAATATGCGTTCGACTTCGCGCAATATCTGGTGGGGATTGTCGTGAAATTCAAGGACGTGCGGCATAACGACGAGATCAATGCTGTTTGCGGCAAAGGGTAATTCATGCAGATCGCAGCGAACATCGGTTTTTCCTGTCTGACCAATGATCCAGCGTGAAGGAATGCGGCTGCCGGATAGCAGGTTGTCTTGCGACAAACCAAGTTGGAGAGCGTTGTAACCGAACAGGTCGGCGATCAAGGCATCGATTCTGGCACGTTCCCAGTCCATGACGTAGCGCCCCTGAGACGTGTGCAGCCAGTCGTCGATCGCGGGAATTGACATTTTCTGTGTTTCTTCCACAATCAGTCCATGTTTGACGTCGTCAGAATTCCTGCGCTTAAGGATAACTACATCTGGCTGTTGCGCCAAGGTACATCAGCAGTTGTTGTCGATCCGGGTGATGCGGTTCCGGTTCTTGCTGTTCTTGCAGAGCTTGGGTTGTCGCTCACCGCGATTCTCGTAACGCACCATCATCAGGATCATCAGGGTGGGGTAGCGCATCTGCTGACTCATTTCCCGGCCGAAGTTTTTGGGCCGGGAAATGAGTCTATCACAGGTATTACCTGTCCCCTGCGCGGAGGGGAAAGCATATCGCCTGGATTGCCGGGCCTTACGCTTCAGGTTCTCCACGTGCCTGGACACACACTTGGGCATCTGGCGTATTACTGTCCAGGACTCCTTTTTTGTGGCGACACCTTGTTTTGCGCAGGCTGCGGTCGTTTGTTCGAAGGCTCCCCGGCGCAGATGTTTGCCTCTTTGCAGTCTCTAGCCGCATTGCCGGAACAGACCAAAGTTTATTGCGCGCATGAATATGGCGAGGCGAATCTTCATTTCGCCACACTCGTTGAGCCGGGCAATGGTTCTGTGCAGCGACGTTTGAGAGAAGTCTCACTGCTTCGTGCCCGGGGCGAGGCCTCCGTTCCTTCGACCATCGGTTGTGAGCGTGAGATCAACCCGTTCTTGCGCTGCAGCGAGCCGGATATCGTCCTTTCCGCACAGAAACGTTCTATACAGGCCAGTGATCCGGTCACCGTATTTGCCACGCTACGCGCCTGGAAGGACGATTTTTGAGCCGGGAATTATTCGTCGACATTGTCCTGCGGGTCGAGCGATACCATCTGGCAGATTCGATTTCTTCCCTGTGTTTTGGCTTTGTACATAGCCAGATCGGCCGCCGCAACAAGTTCCTGCGGATCGGTTTCCGGCATGGCCACAGCGGAGGCGACGCCAAAACTGGCCGTGATTGTGCCGGAGGGGTTTCCGGGATGAGGAATGTTTAGTTGGCTGACAGCCCTGCGCATCTGTTCGGCGACAAACGAAGCTCCGCTCAGCGAGGTGTCAGGCAGAACGGCGACGAATTCCTCGCCTCCATAACGAGCCAGCAAATCGCCGCCGCGATCTATCGTGTGGCTCAGGGTGTGTGCAATCTGGCGCAGGCACTGGTCTCCGTTAAGGTGGCCATTGATATCGTTGTATTGCTTAAAGAAATCGATGTCGCACATCAGGACAGCCAGTTCTTCGCCCTGGCGCATGGCGCGACGCCATTCACGCAATAGAACGGCGTCGAAATGCCGGCGATTGGCAATGCCGGTGAGTCCATCGAGCGAGGTCAGACGTTTGAGCTCCTGGTTGGCGGCGTCAAGCTTGCGCGTCATGACGAGCAGGGAGTGGCGCATCTGGATGATGCGCTGCATGGCGCGAATCTTGGCGGCAAGAACAATCTGACTGATTGGTTTGAGAAGATAGTCATCGCCGCCGGCGGTGATTCCCTTTTCGATATCCTTATCTTTGTTCAAGGAACTCAGAAAAATGATCGGCGTCCATTCACCAGGGGTTTCAAGCAAGCGAATCTGGCGCGAAACTTCATAACCGTCGAGGTCGGGCATGATGATGTCAAGCAGCACCATATCCGGTCTTTCCTGCAGAAAAAGTTCGATGCCCTCCGTTCCCGTTTCGGCCGGAACAGGTGTAATGTCCATTTTACGGATGTGCTCACAAAGCAGCTTGAGACTGCTTTTGCTGTCCTCAATGACGAGTATCTTCATCATGGTTCCGAAATAGGCAAGGGCTGATCCGTTGGTTAATATTCCAGCGGCGTTTGAATCTGCGGTTTATGGCATTTTGTCTTCAGTCGCTGTTTTCAGGCTTTTGTCCGTGATAGATTCTGGCGTTCGGGCGCATAATCGAGTGAGGCTATTATGATCGACAAGCAGATATTCAAGAAAGTCTTATTTTCCCCAAAAACGAAAAAAATCGGAATTCGTCTCTTGTTGGCAATTTCTGCTGTGGGGATCTTCGGTTTTCTTGTTTTGCCGCCCGTGCTCAAATCGTTTGCCCTTGAAGAATTGGGGAAAGCCCTGCATCGTCCCGTTTCCATCGAAAAAATCCGCATAAATCCTTATGCCTTATCGGTCAGTCTCGATGATGTGAAAATCAAATCGCCCGATGGGAAAGAGGATTTCATCAGTTTCCAGAACCTTTACCTCAATTTTGAATCAAGCGCCTTGCTACGCGGTGGGGTAGTCGTCGGTGAGATGCGCCTGCTTAATCCACGACTGCGGATCGTGCGGTTGGCGCAGGGGCGTTACAATTTTTCCGATTTGATCGACGAGTTTTCCGCCAAGCCGGAAAGCGGCGGTTCGCCAACCTTGTTTTCACTGAACAATATCCGGCTGCAAGGCGGTACGATCGATTTCGAGGATCGGTTGACCCATGCCAACCATGCCGTTAGCGATATCAATCTCACGCTTCCATTCGTTTCAAACATGGCGTATGCCGCCAATATCTTCACCGAGCCGTCTTTCTCGGCGAGCGTCGATGGCGCGCCAATACAACTGCAGGGAAAGAGCAAGCCTTTTTCCAGTTCGCAGGAGAGCGAATTGGGGCTGGATATGACAGGACTTCAGTTGTTCAGATATCTTGATTATCTGCCACTATCCTTGCCAATACAGATCCAGTCTGGAACCCTAAATAGCGCAATCCGCCTGAAATTCCGCCAGGGCGATGACCATTCGGCAGCATTGCTTATTTCCGGAAACGTCACCGTTAACAACCTTGACCTCAGGGATAAGTCGAATTCTGCTTTGTTTTCTTTTAAACGTTTCGAACTGGTTTTGGGGACGGTCGATCTGTTCAGGAAACAGTTGAAAGTCGATCGTATCGCTCTCGAATCGCCGGAAGTCCGCGTCAAAATCAACCGCTACGGGGAATTGAACTGGGCAAGCCTGGCAGCGAAGGATGGCGGTGAGAAGAAATCGGATACGGGGAAAAATAGCGCAGAAACGCCTTCTTCCCTGATCTGGTCGTGCAAGGAAGTAGAAATCTCTGGCGGTCGAATCAGCGTGCTTGATGAATCACGCGGAGAGCCTTTTAGATCGACGATTGAGTCCATCGCTGCGAAATTGTCCCTGCTCGATAGCCGTAGCGACGTTCTGGCAACTCTGAATACGCATTTCAAGGTGAATCGACGTGGCGAGGTGGCATTGGATGGGATGCTTACGCATTCTCCGCTCAAGCTTGATGCCAAAGTCGATATCAGGACGCTGGATCTGCTTCCGTTGCAGCCTTATTTTTCCGAAAAGCTCAATATTGCGATTACTCGCGGACAGTTGAGCGCAAACGGTCGCTTGCGCCTGAATCAGGGCGATGCCGGAAAATCTGACACGGACAAGCTTGCCGCCGGGTTTGCCGGGCAACTTTCGCTAAGCGATTTCAGATCGGTCGACAAGATCAATTCAGCGGATTTTTTGCGTTGGAAATCATTGCATCTCGACAAAATTGATATCCAGCATAATCCCGATTCGATTGCCATCGGCGAAGTCGCGCTGGCGGACTTTTTCGCCCGAATGATCGTCAGTGCCCAAGGAAAGCTCAATCTGATGCAGATCGTGCGCGATGACGAAGCGCCCGGTTCCGCGGCTGATGCTGGTGTTCAGACAGCGGATGAACCGTCAACTGTGGGCAAAGCTTCAATGAATATTGCTTTGGAGAAGCCGCAAGATCATCCCGTACTGCCGGTAAAAATAAAGAAAGTCACCTTGCAGGGAGGCAACGTCCGATTTACCGACAATTTTGTGAAACCCAATTACACTGCCGATTTGCGTCAAATTGGCGGAAGAATTTCCGGGTTGTCTTCGGAAGCCGGGAGTTCGGCAACTCTCGAATTGCGTGGCAGTTACGATGGGGTGGCGCCACTTAATGTCACGGCGCGTATCAATCCACTCTCGGCCAAACCGTATCTTGATCTCCAAGCCGATATCAAGGGGGTCGAGTTGACTTCGTTTTCCTCGTATTCCGGGAAATATGCAGGGTATGCGATTGACAAAGGGAAACTGTCGCTGTTCGTCAAATACAAGATCGAGAACGATCAACTGCAGGCAGAAAACCGGGTTTTCCTCGACCAGCTGACTTTCGGTGACGCTGTAGACAGCCCCGACGCTACCAAGTTGCCGGTTCGGCTTGCCGTGTCGCTGTTGAAAAACAGAAACGGAGAAATTGATCTTGATTTGCCGATTTCCGGGTCGTTGAATGACCCTCAGTTCAGCGTCGGCGGATTGATCGTGAAGGTGATCGTGAACCTGCTGGTGAAGGCGGTGACCTCCCCGTTTGCCCTGATCGGTTCGATGTTCGGCAATGGCGAGGAACTTTCCTCGGTCGATTTCAATGCCGGGCGATCCGTTATTGATGTTACGGCGGAAAAGCGCCTGGCAACGCTGGCCAAGGCGTTGATCGAACGTCCTGCGCTGCGGCTTGAGATCGAGGGCAAGGTCGATCCGGATCCCGATCGTGAGGGGTTGAAGAGAGCGGCCATCGATTCGCGGGTCAGGGCGTTGAAACGCGAAGATCTGATCAAGAGACGGCATGAAGGCGCGGGCCAGGAGACCATTGATGTTGATGCCTCGGAATACCCGGCCCTTCTTGAACGCGCCTATCGTGCGGAGAGTTTTCCTAAACCCCGTAACTTGGTCGGAATGATAAAAACCCTGCCCGTCGGGGAGATGGAAAAACTGATGCTGGCCAATATGCAGATTGGCGAAGACGATTTGCGGGCACTCGGTGACCTGCGGGCGAAAGCGGTACGCGACTGGCTGGTGAATCATCAGGTCCCTGCCGAGCGCCTGTTCCTTTTGCCGAGCCGGCCTGTCGCCGTTGGCGAGAGTCCTGAAACGGAAAAAAAACCTTACGGAAGTCGGGCAGATTTCGCCCTGAAATGAAACTTCGTGTGATTTTTCCGGAAATTATTTTTTCCGTTCCCATATCAAGGTGAGCCATTGAACGAATTACTGTCATACGCTTTTCTTGCGCTGATTTTCATTGTTTTTGTCCTGCAGCTTTCACTGTTCTGGAGTACACGGGGAAAAAGCGAGCTGCCGTATTTCCATGCGCTGGAGGGAGCCTTGGAGCGGCTGGAGCGCGAACTGCGTCAGGAAATGGCACGTGGTCGCCAGGAGGCAGTCCAAGTGGCACGTGGCGATCGGGAAGAACAGGCGCTGGCGCTTGATCGGCTGGCCAAGGCCTTGGCCTTGCAGGTTGGACAATTGGGAACCCTGCAGGGGCGGCAACTGGAGTCTTTTGCGACGCAATTGACCCGGCTGACGCAGAGCAACGAGCAGCGTTTCGAGCAATTGCGACTGGCCGTCGAAGCGCGCCTAGGCGCAATTCAGGCAGACAACGCCAGCCGGCTGGAGGAAATGCGCAAAACGGTTGATGAAAAATTGCATGCCACGCTTGAACAGCGTCTGGGGGATTCCTTCAAGCTAGTAAGCGAGCGTCTGGAACAGGTGCACAAGGGTTTGGGCGAGATGCAGACGCTGGCCGCCGGGGTCGGCGATTTGAAAAAAGTGTTGAGCAATGTCAAAACACGGGGAACCTGGGGTGAAGTTCAGCTCGAAGCGCTGCTCGATCAGATATTGACGGCGGAGCAATACGAAAAGAACGTGGTGACGCGGCCGCGCAGTAATGAGCGCGTTGAGTTCGCGATTCGCTTGCCTGGCCGTGGTACAGGAAGCGATGACTGTCATCCGGTATGGTTGCCCATCGATGCCAAATTCCCGATGGAGGATTATCAGCGTTTGCTTGAAGCGCAGGAGCGCATCGATCCACAAGCTGTCGAAGCGGCGACCAAGGCGCTGGAAATGCGTTTGCGCGACGAGGCGAAGAAAATTCGCGACAAATATGTCGAGCCCCCGCATACGACGGATTTCGCCATCCTTTATTTGCCGACAGAGGGGCTTTATGCTGAGGCGCTGCGTCGTTCCGGTCTGGCCGATGCCTTGCAACGCGATTACCGGATCAGTCTTGCCGGACCGACGACTCTGGCGGCATTACTCAACAGTTTGCAGATGGGGTTTCGTACCCTGGCTATCGAGAAACGCTCTTCCGAAGTTTGGGCCGTTCTGGGCGCAGTAAAAACCGAATTTGGAAAATTTGGCGAATCGCTTGAAGCGACGCGAAAAAAGCTTGAACAAGCCACCCGAAGCATCGAATCGGCCGGTGTGCGTACCCGCCAGATCGAGCGCAAGCTGAAGGGCGTCGAAGCGTTACCGCTACTTGAAGCCCAAGCGAGGCTTGGCGATCTTGAAGAAATCGAGGCCATTGATCGAGCGGATGAGGAGGTATGAGCGCTCCTTCCCTGGATAATGTTTTTCGGGCGACCGCCTATCGTGTTGAAACTGGCGAGGGTGTGTTTGAGTTGCGCATTGGTAAAACACATCCGGAATTCGACGGCTATTTGCTCCGTCATGGAATCGATTGCTGGGGACTGGTGACGGCCTACAATCCGGGGGGAGTGCGCCATGATGGCGATAATCCTGTCGAGCATCGACGGCTTCTGGCAATGATCGGGAAACGGGGCTGGTTTCACTGCCCGGCCAGTCACCATGCCGACGATGGTAACTGGCCCGTCGAGCAGGGCATCATGCTCATGCAGGTCAGCGAACGGGAGATTTGCCAACTGGCTGCCGATTTTTCACAAAGTGCCTGTGTTTGTGGAAAAATAGGCGGGGAAGCGCGACTGATCTGGGTTCGTTGAAACATCAATACCGATAATCGCGGCGTTCCTGTTGTGAGCCAAGACCGGGTGAAGGATGATCATGGACAAGCAAATAGGGCGGTTCCAGATTATTCGTGAATTGGGCAAGGGGGCGCAGAGCGCTGTTTATCTGGCGCGAGACCCGCATTTGCAGCGCGAAGTGGCGATCAAGACGCTGCATTTTTCCAAACCCGATCAGCAGAACAATCAACAACTGCTGTTCGAGGCGCGCATGGTCAGTCAATTGCGCCATCCGAATATCGTTCCGATTTTTGAGGCCGGTGAAGAACAGGGGGATTTGTACCTGGTGTTCGAATATGTTCCGGGGCAGAACCTTGCGGAGTATTTGCAGGGCAATCCCCGGCTCAGTCTGGTGAAGGCAATTTCCATCCTGCTTCCTGTCCTGGATGCCATTGCTCATGCGCATGCAGCCGGGATCATCCACCGCGATCTGAAGCCAAGCAATATTCTGATCGACAAAGACGGAACGCCGCGTGTCATGGATTTCGGCATTGCCACGCGCAGCGAGACCCTGTCAAATGCCGGGCAGCCGTTCATGGGGACACCTGCCTATATGGCGCCTGAGTACATTCTCAAACATGAGAGCGGCGAACGCGGCGATGTGTTTTCCGCCGGGCTGCTTCTGTTCGAACTGCTGACCGGTCGGCGAGCTGTTCAAGGGGGGAGTTTTCCCGAAATAATGGACCGGATCGTCCATCAGGATATCCGCCTGCCGGAAACGATAGATGTTGAGGTGGACGACGAACTGGCGAGTATCCTTTACAAGGCGGTCGCGCGCGATCCGGAACAGCGTTTTTCTTCTGTCGTTCAACTGCGCGAAGCCTTGGGCAATTATCTTGAGCCGGCCGATCTTGTCGCTTCGGCGGATGCCAAGCAAAGTACCATCGATTTTCTTTTACGCCGCATGCGTCATAAAAGCGATTTTCCTGCGTTGTCCGAATCGGTCAGTACAATCAACAAGATTACCGGATCAGAAAAGGAAAGCACCGCCAGTCTTTCCAATTCTATTCTCAGGGACTTCTCGCTGACCAACAAGATATTACGTCTGGTCAATTCGGTGTATTACCGGCAGGCCGGCGGAGGTAATATCAGCACCATTTCGCGTGCAGTTCTGGTTCTCGGATTCGATGTGGTACGCAATATTGCCATTACGGTGACGCTCTTCGAACATTTACGCAACAAGGGGAATGCAAATCACCTCAAGGAGGAATTCTTGCGGGCCAACCTCGCCGCCATCCTTGCCAAGACAATCGGCGAAAAATTTTCCGCTAGGGATGGCGAGCAGGCCTTTATTTGCGCCATGTTCTACAACCTCGGGCACCTATTGAGTCAATATTATTTCCCCGATGAGAGCGAACAGATCCGGCGGATAATCGAGCAGAAAAGCAGTACCGAGGACGCGGCGACGATTCAGGTGCTGGGGATTTCATTTGAGGATCTGGGGGTGGGTATTGCGCGTTCCTGGGGGTTCCCCAGCTTGATCGTCAACAGTATGCGCAAGCTGCCATCAGGAAATGTCCGGAAGGCCAATACGGTCGAAGAACGGATGCGTATTCTTGCCGCTTTTTCCAATGAACTGTGTGCCGTTGTTACGACTGGCGAGGTGGAGCAGCAAAAATCGGCGTTACGCAATCTGAGCGTCCGCTTTGCCGAAAACATGATGCTCGGAGAACAGGCATTGCGCGAAGTTCTGGAAAAATCATTTCAGGAAATCGGCAAATTTTCCCAAGTCATCGGAATCAATCTCAAACAAACGTCTTTTGGCAAGCAGATACGTTCTTGGGGCGCAAAGGACAGTGGCGGAAGAGAGGAAGCCTTGCCTTGCGAAAGTGCAGATACGGTATTGCTCGAGGTATCACCGTTACTTGCGGTGGAAAGCTTGTTAAGCAACGATTCCGTCGTGCCCGAACTTTCCCGGCCGGAAAATCCGGAGGCAATATTGCTGGCCGGAATTCAGGACATCAGCAATACCCTAGTTGAAGAATTCAAGCTCAACGACGTTTTGCGCATCATCCTAGAAACGATGTATCGAGCCAAGGCATTCAGACGTGTCATTCTATGCGTGCGCGACGCACACAGCAATACAATGCGAGGACGCTTCGGTTTTGGTCCGGATGCCCTTGAAATGTCCAGGCGCTTTGATTTTTCTTTGCTGTTTACACCGGATATTTTTCATGCCGCGCTGTCGAAGGGGGTCGATATCCTGATTAGCGATTCGCACGAAGCAAAGATTGCTGCACGCATCCCGGAATGGTTCCGCAGGGGAATCAATGCCGGTAGTTTTGTCATTTTCCCCTTGTGCCTGAAGAATAGCCCCGTGGCAATGATTTATGCCGACTCGGACAATGCCGGAGATATCGTGATTCCGGAAAACGAGCTTTCACTGATGCGGACCCTGCGCAATCAGGCAGTTCTCGCCATCAAGCAATCAAGCTGAATTTATGTCTGCAGATTTCCCGCTTACCAGAGCTTCCACCAAGGTTCCTTGCGCTCGAGTCCGCGGGCGTAGTACTCGCTGTTTGGAAAATTCTTGCGCATGACGCGCTCGGCATCGTCACGCAAATCGTCCATGCCCAGAAGATCATAGGCCTTGACCATGATGAACAGTGCTTCCTCCGTCGCTGGAACATCGGGGTAATTCTTGACTGCGTACTGAGCCCGGTTGGCTGCCGCCACATAGGCCCCGCGCTTGATGTAATAGCGCGCCACATGGACTTCCAGCGAGGCCAGGGCATTGACCAGATACTTCATGCGTGCGATGGCGTCCGGTGCGTATTTGCTTTCCGGGAAGCGGGTAACGAGTTCCTTGAAGGCGTCAAAGGATTCGCGGGCGCCTTTCGGATCGCGTTCGGTCATGTCCTGTTGCCGGAGTTGTCCAAGTATTCCAAGGTCGCCGTTGAAATTTATCAATCCGCGCAGATAGTAGATGTAGTCGATGCTAGGATGGTTCGGGTGTAGTTTGATGAAACGGTCACATGCAGCGGTAGCCGAGGCTGTTTCACCCGATTTCCAGTAAGCGTAGGCGATTTCCATTTGCGCCTGCTGGGCAAAACGGCCATAGGGGTAACGCGATTCGAGTTTCTCAAAATATCTGATGGCTTTGTCGTGGACGCCTTCGTCTAGGGCTGTTTTCGCTTCTGTGTAGAGTTTGTTCGCCGACCAACCTGCCGTCTCATCCTGTACTTCGGGCAGGAGCCCACATCCCGATATTAATGTGGCGAGGAAAAGCGCTGCGATAACCGCTAAACTACGCATGATGAAAATTCCACATAAGAAAACAGAAGACCGTTCGTGTCAGGACAAACAGTGCGCGCACCGCGAAAGCGAAAATCGCGCCGATTATAACGCAAACCAGGCGCTGACTTTGAGCGTTCCGATCGATTGTGGCGGATTGCGTCTCGATCAGGTGCTTGCTCGCTTGCGGCCGCAGCATTCACGAAGTCGTTTGCAGTCCTGGATACGCGAGGGCCGGGTGGCGATCGATGGAGGTGTCGTGCGCGAGGTCAAACAAAAGTTGTGGGGAGGAGAAAACCTGCAGTTGAGCGAAGCTCCCGATGAACGGAAGCTTTCGTCAGTTGCCGAAGATATCGCACTCAATATCGTGCATGAGGATGAAACCCTGATCGTGCTCGACAAGCCCGCCGGACTGGTGGTGCACCCAGGGAGCGGCAACTGGCATGGCACTTTGCTCAATGCTTTGCTTCATCATGCCCCCGATCTGGACAAGGTGCCGCGTGCCGGGATCGTGCATCGGCTTGACAAGGATACCAGCGGGCTGATGGTTGTCGCCAAGACCCTGGAGGCGCAGACTGATCTGGTTCGCCAGTTGCAGGCGCGAACCGTCAAGCGCTATTACCAGGCACTGGTGCGCGGCATCCTTGAGCGGGGGGGGGCAGTCGACGCGCCGATCGGCAGGCATCCGACGCAGCGGACCCGGATGGCCGTCGTCAAAACCGGAAAACCAGCGCGCACCCATTATCGGGTCGTCGAACGCTTCATCGACTGTACCTTGGTGGAATGCGCCCTGGAAACCGGACGTACCCACCAAATCCGTGTGCATATGGCATCCATTGGTCATCCGTTGGTGGGTGATCCGGTTTATGGCGGAGGTACCAGCCGGATACCTAGGGGGCCTTCCTTTACTCGCCAGGCACTGCATGCGCGTCGCCTGGGGTTGGTTCATCCGGCAAACGGCAAATCGATGCTGTGGAAATCCGAACTGCCGGGAGATATGGCCAGCCTGATCGCGGTTGCACGCATGCAGGCCGAGGCGGCGCGTGTTGCGGCAGAGGAGGAAGCGGACGACTGGGATGAGGATTTTGCAGACGGTCCGCAAATCATTTATGCCTACGGCGATTACAGCGAAGACGAGGATGATGAGCTCGAATAACCGGGAATGGATTTTTCCCGACTGGCCTGTGCCGCCGACGGTGCGCAGTCTCGTGACGACCCGTGGCAGTGGATTCACCCAGGGTCGGTATTCGAGTTTCAACCTAGCCTTGCATGTCGGTGATGATCAGCAGGCGGTGACAGCCAATCGACGACGGCTGGCCGAATCGATACAGGGAGAGCCGTTCTGGCTCGAACAGGTCCATGGCACACGGGTCGTTGATGTGGGTGATCTTCCCGTCGCCAGACGGGTGCCCAAAGCCGATGCTTCGTTCTCGCGTCAGCCAGGTGCCGTATGTATCGTGATGACTGCGGATTGCCTTCCGGTATTACTCTGCGATCGGCAGGGCACGGTAGTTGCTGCCGCGCATGCCGGATGGAGAGGGCTGCTTGCCGGCGTTCTGGAGGACACTGTCACGGCCATGGGGGTTTCCGGTTCGGATCTGCTGGCCTATTTTGGCCCGGCGATCGGGTCTCGCGCTTTTGAGGTTGGTGAGGAGGTGCGCACGGCCTTCATGGCGCAGGATATACACGCACAAGAGGCTTTCCGGCCTTCGGCGGGAAAATGGCTGGCCGATATCTATCTGCTGGCGCGCCAGCGTTTGGCGGGCGCCGGGGTGACCTGCGTTTTCGGCGGCAACTTCTGCACATTTTCCGAAACGGAGCGCTTCTTCTCCTACCGACGTGATGGGCAGACCGGGCGCATGGCATCGATGATCTGGCTCGAAAACTGAAAATTTTTTCATTCCCTTCCGCTAGATCATTTGTATGCGGACACCGCCTGTGCGATAGCTTCCAGTAAAATACGCAGCATGAACATCCTTGCTCTTGAAACTGCCGCCGACCCTGGTTCCGTCGCGCTCTGGCGCGATGGCTGCGTTATCGAGAAATCTTGTCCGGGCAGCATGGCCAATTCCGAAACCCTGTTGCCGCTGGCCAGCCAGATCTTGCGGGAGAACGGCCTGCGTTTTGCGGATCTCGACGGACTGGCTTTCGGCATGGGCCCCGGTTCCTTCACCAGCCTGCGCGTTGCCTGTGGCGCAGCACAAGGACTTGCCGTGGCGGCCGATTTGCCGCTCATCGGCGTCGTCACCCTGGACGCGATGGCTGCTTGCTGCGAAACGGAAAAAGTCCTTGTGGCGCTCGATGCACGCATGGGCGAGGTGTATTACGCATTCTTTGTGAACGGCGGTCTGCAAGGGGAAATTGGCGTGTCTGCGCCGGATGGCGTTCCTTTGCCCGAATCTTCCGGTTGGCTGGCCTGCGGCAATGGCCTGGCGGCATATCCGGCCTTGCGCATAAGATTGGCTCCGTTTGTCGATCAATGGCGCCCGGAAGTGATGCCCAGCGCAGCGGCATTGATACGCCTGGCGCTTGTCCGCTTGAATCGTGGCGAACGGATTGACCCGGCAGATGCAGCACCCCTGTATGTGCGCAACAAAGTGGCTAAAACTGTCGCCGAGCGTCTGGCCGAAGGAGGCAAGGCCTGATGGGAAGCTTGCCCGGCTCTGGCAGCGAAATGCAACCGATGACTCCAGCCGATCTGGACGATGTTCTGGCGATCGAATACAGGAATTTCTCCCACCCATGGGGAAAAGGCAACTTCAGCGATTCGCTCGCCAGTCACTATCCGTGCTGGGTATTTCGGGTAAACGACGAACTGATCGGCTATTTCGTTCTCATGCTGGCGGTCGACGATGCGCATCTGCTGACCTTTGGTGTCGCGCAAAAACATCAGAGGAAGGGTTATGGCGCACGGTTGCTGCGCCATGCCATGCATGTTGCTCAGACAGAGGGAGCGAAGACCTTGTTGCTGGAAGTTCGACCGTCCAATGCCCCCGCCTTGTTCTTATACCGCCACTTCGGCTTTCAGCAGATCGGTGTCCGGCGAGCTTACTATCCTGCCGCAGAGGGGCGGGAAGACGCTTTGGTCCTGACACATGCCCTGGAGGAGGTGGCGGCATGAAGTTGACGCGCCAGAAAATCCTCAAGGAGATGGGTCTGTCCCCGCACTGGGTTTTGCGCCGCGAGTCTAAGATCATGCGCGGTGCCGGAGAAAGTAAGGATGCTTGCTTGCCAGAACCGAGGGCAGTTGCGCTTTCTGCCGCCGAAAGAATTCCAGCAAGTTCAGGTTTGCAATCCGTCGGGCAAATGGATTGGGAAGCCTTGCGTCGGTGCCTTGCCGATTGTCGATCCTGCCGCTTGTGTGCCGAGCGCAAACAGGCTGTTGCCGGTATTGGCGACGAACAGGCGGACTGGCTTTTTGTCGGCGAGGGACCGGGCGCGGAAGAGGACGAGCGCGGCGAGCCGTTTGTCGGGCAGGCCGGGAAATTGCTCGATGCCATGCTGTCCTCCATTGCTTTAAGACGCGGCGACGACGTTTATATTGCCAATGCGGTGAAATGCCGCCCCCCCCGTAACCGGACGCCGCAGTCCGATGAAATGGCCGCCTGCTTGCCTTTTCTCCAGCGTCAGATCGCCTTGCTTCAGCCTAGGCTGATTGTCCTGCTCGGGCGAGCCGCCGTCCATGCCGTGCTCGGAGAAGAAGGGGCGCTTGCCGGATTGCGTGGGAAAACGCTCACATACTCTTACAATGGTCAGGAGATCCCGGTCGTCGTTACCTATCATCCGGCGTATTTGTTGCGCAATCTTCCGGACAAGGCGAAAGCTTGGGAAGATCTGTGCCGTGCACGTATGCTGATGCGCCGGTTGAAGGCGGATGACGCGGAAAGAGCGACCGGGCAAAGCTTCTGACACGATTCCAGTCAGTGAAATCGGTGTCGCGCGAAAAATCGGTGGGCCCCTTGGTGATCCACATGATCAGCCGGATGATCCAGCGTTCGTGCCATGCATAGCGCGAATAGAGCAGGGCACCGGCAAATACCCCGATCACCTGCGGTCGCCAGAGAGATTCCTTGAGGAAGCGACGGATATAGGCCGAACCTTCCGCGGTATCCTTGCCCGGTTTGCGGGCGGTCAGATTGACCGCGATGAAGGTGTTGGGGCGATTTTCCAGCGCACGGCAATTATTCCGTATGAAGGCGTAAAGGTCGGCGGGGAAATGTCCGTAGTGAATCGAGGCGCCGACAACGACATGCTGACAACAAGAGAGTGCCTCGACGCATCGTTCATTATTAGCGAGAGCAAGCAGTTCGACGCTATGCCCCTGATGGCGCAATTCCCCCGCCATGCACTCGGCGATGCGCCGGGTTTGTCCCTCGCGCGACAAGTAAAGAAACAGGACGTCGGACATCGATTTCGCTCATCCGGGGAAAACGGTTCTTCGGGCGGACAAGGCAGGCATTCACTGCTCAGTGCGCGACATCATCGAGGTGAATCACGTCATCCTGTTCGCGCTGATTGGCTTCGTGGCGACGTTTCACCAGCAGCATGCTGACACTGACAAAGAGGCCAAAAAGGGTAATGACCGCATAAATCGGTAAATTCGCCTTGACCATCAGGTAATAAAAGCCGGTCATAACCAGAATCGACAGGTTTTCGTTGAAATTCTGCACCGCAATCGAGTGTCCTGCACCCATGAGAATGTGCCCGCGGTGTTGCAGAAGGGCGTTCATAGGGACGACAAAGTAACCGGAAAGGCCGCCAATGAGGACGAGCAAAGGAATAGCCAGCCACATGTGATGAACAAAATTCATCGAAAGCACAATGATTCCCATGGCTATCCCGATCGGGATGACCTTTACCGAACGGCGCAGAGTGATGCACCGGGCGGCGGCGATGGCGCCGAGAGCAACACCGATGGCGACGACACCTTGCAGCATGCTCGATTTCGACAGGTCGAGATGCAGCGATACTTCCGCCCATTTGATGACGATAAATTGCAGGGTCGCTCCCGCTCCCCAGAACAATGTGGTTACGGCGAGGGAAATCTGGCCGAGACGGTCCCGCCAGAGCAAGGACAGGCAATGGTTAAATTCACGGATCAGATACCAAGGATTACTATGTAACGCCTTGTGATCTGCGCCGGTTTCCGGAATGTACAGGTTGAAAACCGATGCCAGCAGGTAAAAGGCGGCAATGAAACACAAAGCCATTTCGCTGATGCTGTCGATCCCTGTGTTGATCAGCGGAAGATCGAAGTCCAGAAGATGGTAGGCAATCGCCGGTTGAATCAGCGCGCCGCCGATGACGACGCCGAGGATGATGGCGCTGACGGTCAACCCCTCGATCCAGCCATTGGCCACGACAAGCAGGCGATGCGGCAGGTATTCGGTGAGAATGCCGTATTTGGCCGGGGAATAGGCGGCAGCGCCCAAGCCGACAACCGCATAAGCGAGCAGCGGATGAACGTTGAAGAACATCAGGCTGCAGCCAACGATCTTGATTGCGTTGCTGATGAACATCACCCGCCATTTAGGCATTGAGTCGGCGAATGCACCGACGAAAGCGGCGAGAACGACGTACGATACCGTAAAGAAGGTTTTCAACAGCGGTTCATAGGCTGCCGGTGCGTGCATTTCACGCAGGGCAGAAATGGCAACAATCAGCAGTGCATTGTCGGCGAGCGCGGAGAAAAATTGCGCCGCCATGATGATGTAAAAGCCAAAGGGCATTGAAATCCGGTCATGCTTTGCTATCGATTTTCGACTTATACCATGAAACCGTCCGGCAATATACTCATGCAACAGTCGGTAGGCACCCTAAAGGTCGTTTTCAATTCCTCCGGCAGGGGGCCCTTTGCCGCGTTTTCTCTGGCCGGGAAACGGACATTCCCCCTGTTTTGAGGCACAATGTCGGTTGCTTTTTGCTCTGCAAACCTTTAGGCCGACCATCATGCCTCGTCCGATCCAAGCGCGCATCGATCTTTCCGCATTGCGTCACAACTATCTTATTGCCAAGAAGCATGCTTCTGCCGCAGGAAAACCGGCCAGAGTCTGGGCTGTCGTCAAGGCCGATGCCTATGGCCATGGCTTGCAACGCGTTGCCGATGCGCTTGCCGATATCGCTGACGGATTTGCACTGCTCGATCTCGAGGCCGCGGTCAGTCTGCGTGATGCCGGTTTTCGCCAACCGATCCTGCTGCTCGAGGGGTTCTTCGATCCTACGGATCTGGCTGCCTGTGCGGAATACCAGCTGATTCCGGCAGTACATCGTCTGGAACAATTGCAGATGATCCGCGATGCCGCATTGCCGGTCCGTCTGCCGATTTATCTCAAGCTCAATACAGGAATGAATCGCATGGGGTTTGCCCCCGAACAGATTCCGGCGCTGCGCAACGAACTAGCGCTTTCCTCGGCCATTGCCTCCATTACGCTGATGATGCATTTTGCCGAAGCCGATGGCGGCCGGGGGATTGCCTGGCAGATGGAACGTTTCGAGCAAGTGCGGCGGAATTGGCCCGGAGCCAAGGATTTCCCGGTTTCCATGGCCAATTCGGCGGCGCTCCTGCGCCACCCGCAAACCGTGCATAACTGGGTGCGCCCGGGCATAATGCTCTACGGAGCAAGCCCCTTTGCTGATGAAGAGGCGATGAGCCTTGAGTTGAAGCCAGTAATGACCCTGAGCAGTCGCATCCTCGCTATCCAGGATATCCCGGTCGGAGAACGGGTCGGATATGGTGGAACCTTCCTCGCCGACCGACCGACTCGCGTCGGCATCGTTGCCTGTGGCTATGCTGACGGCTATCCGCGCCATGCACCGAGCGGTACGCCAATATTGGTCGAAGGGCTGCGAACCGAAACCCTAGGCCGGGTTTCGATGGATATGCTGGCTTGCGACCTGACCGATTTGCCGGTGGCCAGTGTCGGAAGCCCGGTCGTATTATGGGGAGAAGGGTTGCCGGCCGATGAAGTGGCGGCGGCCGCAGGAACCATCAGTTACGAGATGTTTTGTGCGCTAGCCAGACGCGTGCCGGTCATCGAGGTTTAAGGTCGTTACCGCAGTTAAACAGAAGATATGCAGCGAGGGCCTTTTGTGGCCAATTCTCGGTGATCTCTGTGGTTGATTATTAGCGTGGCGCAAAAAAAATGGCTAAGGCAAAAACCGTCTATTGCTGTACCGAATGTGGGACCAGTATGCCCAAGTGGCAGGGACAGTGTCCCGGCTGCGGGGTGTGGAACACCCTTGTCGAGAGCTTGATCGAGGCGCCCACGGGAAGCCATAAACGCTTTGCCGCGCTGGGTGGAAGCGCCACACTGCAAAGACTTTCCGAAATCGAGGTGCGCGAAGAAGATCGTTTGCCGACCGGCATCGCGGAATTTGATCGCGCGCTAGGCGGTGGATTGGTTCACGGCGGCGTGGTGCTTCTCGGGGGCGATCCGGGTATCGGCAAGAGCACGCTTTTGCTTCAGGCGCTTACCGGACTTTCCGGCGGGCATCATGTTCTCTACGTGAGCGGCGAGGAATCGGGGCAGCAAATTGCCATGCGTGCCCGGCGTTTGACGCTCGCTACGCAAAAACTCAATTTGCTGGCTGAAATCAACCTGGAGAAGATACTGGCTGTCCTGCAAAAGGAGAAACCTCAGGTAGCGGTTATCGATTCGATCCAAACTCTATGGTCGGAGCAACTGAGTTCCGCTCCCGGATCGGTGGCGCAGGTGCGCGAATGCGCAGCGCAATTGACGCGGCTGGCTAAACAAAGCGGAACCTGCGTGATCCTAGTCGGTCATGTGACCAAGGAAGGTGCGTTGGCCGGGCCGCGTGTGCTGGAGCATATCGTCGATACGGTGCTGTATTTTGAAGGCGACACGCATTCGAGTTTCCGCTTGATTCGCGCTGTCAAAAATCGCTACGGAGCGGTTAACGAAATTGGCGTTTTTGCCATGAGCGATCGGGGACTGAAGGGCGTCAATAACCCTTCGGCCATGTTTCTCTCGCAGCACGGGCAGGATGTTCCTGGCTCTTGTGTCCTGGTTACCCAGGAGGGAACCCGTCCCTTGCTGGTCGAGGTTCAGGCACTTGTCGATCAATCGCACGGAAATCCCCGTCGCCTGACGGTTGGTCTTGATGCCCAGCGCCTGTCGATGCTGCTGGCTGTCCTGCATCGTCATGCGGGCATCGTCTGTTTCGATCAGGATGTGTTCGTTAATGCGGTCGGCGGGGTCAAGATTAGCGAGCCAGCAGCCGATCTTTCCGTCCTAATGTCTATCGTTTCTTCTCTAAAAAACAAAGCGTTGCCAGGAAAACTTATAGTTTTTGGTGAGATCGGTCTGGCCGGTGAAATCCGACCCGCGCCGCGAGGGCAGGAACGCCTGAAGGAAGCGGCGAAACTTGGTTTTACCCGCGCCTTGATCCCCGAAGCCAATAAACCAAAACAGCCCATTGCCGGAATCGAGGTGATTGCTGTCCGGCGGGTCGAAGAAGCCGTCGAGCGCCTGCGCGAAATGCAGTAGCCGCTCCAGAACAGCACATTGGGAATATGGCAAGGATGGGGGGTGACTGACCAAATGCACTGTTTGGCAGTTTTAGGGGGCAAAGATCGAGGGGTACGGCAGAAACTACATGCACCCCCGAAACGAAAAAGGCCACCCCGAAGGATGGCCTAACTCGTTGTATCTAAATGGTCGGGGCGGCGGGATTCGAAGACGCAACCACCCCTAGTGTTTTCAAGGCCTAGACGCCAATTCTACAATTTTGTCCCACATTTGTCCCAGCGGTCTCAGCATCCGCAGTTCGCTTTGAGAGCTCGGCAGGGGGGCTATCCGTTTCCGAATTCGTCTGGCCGACCTGACCTGTCAGAGCGCATCCAGCAGAAAGCCCAGCCGCTGCGCCGTTGATGTGTGGTCGAGACCGTCCAGTGCCTTGGTCATCTCATCTGCGTCCAGGTCCTTCGCAAAGTCGTTCGTCACCGGAGATGTGCGAACTTCGGTTTCCACAGTTCTCACCGACACGCGCGAGCAATTTAAGGGGGGTCAGGTGTTTCCACCGTTAAAAAGTAGGCTTCCGGAACAACGAATATCAGTCGGATGAGTAACGTTTGTGACGTATTACGTATCAATTGTGATTGTCAAACCAGAGGCTAACCCATGCCGCCATTTTGTGATGCGAACAACCGGCATGGGTCGAGAGGGGCGGTACGCGGCAAGGTAGTGGAGGGGG